>CAYTUT010000001.1:0-11909 GCA_964441295.1 uncultured Christensenellaceae bacterium
GTTAAATAGGCAAAAATTGAATATAATTAATATATCCGCAAGGAGAGAAAGGAGAGAATTATGGCAGAGGTATTGTACGAAGGAAAGTCCAAATTAGTGTGCCGCGGTGAGGATGATAATACATACATTATCAAATTCAAGAATACCGCAACGGCTTTTAACGGTGTAAAAAAGGAAGAACTCGACGGCAAAGGCAAGCTAAATGCCGAAATATCCAATCTCTTATATGGGTATCTTGCAAAAAACGGCATAAAGACGCATCTTGTCAAGGTTATTGATGACACCACAATTCTAGTCAAAAAGGCAGAGATTATACTCGTTGAGGTAATCATCCGCAATGTTGCGGCAGGCAGCTTTTCCAAAAAATACGGAGTGGCTGAGGGAACGAAGCTCAACAATGTAGTTGTGGAATTCAGCTTGAAGAGCGATGAGCTTGGTGACCCTATGATTAACGACAGCCATATTACGGCGCTCGGGATAGCTACGCAAGAAGAGCTCGAGTACATGAAAGAGCAGGCGTTAAAGGTCAACGAACGCATGTGCGCAGTCTTTTTGAAGGCAGGCATTAAGCTGATCGACTTCAAACTCGAGTTCGGCAGAAGCGGGGGAGAGATACTGTTGTGCGATGAGATATCTCCCGATTCATGCCGCTTCTGGGATGCGGAGACCAACGAAAAAATGGACAAGGACCGCTTTAGGAGAGACTTGGGTAATGTCCTTGAAGGGTACAGGGATGTGCTCAACAGATTAAAGAAGATTATATGATATCATGCTGTCCGCCGTTAGCAACACGGCGGACAGTCCGTTTTTGCTCTTGCTCGGCTGCATTTTACTATCGGGAGAATAATAGCATTTTATGACAAAAGCGTATAAAGACAATGACAAATTACACGAGGAGTGCGCTGTATTCGGTATCAGTATCGATACCGACGAAGCGGTAGGAATAACATACAACGGACTGCTTGCAATGCAGCACAGGGGGCAGGAAGGCTCCGGTATTGCCGTTGCTTGCGATAACAGTATATACCATCACAAGAATGTGGGGCTGGCCAGCGAGGTATTTTGCGGGAAGATGCTTGAAGCGCTGCCGCAGAGCTTTGTTGCGGTCGGACACAACCGCTATTCTACAACAGGCAGCAACACCATAAAGAATGTGCAGCCCTTTGTCACCGAATATTTAACGGGACGGCTCGCCACTGTGCACAACGGCAACATCACCAATGCAAAACAACTTAAAGAGACATTAAGGAAGTTGGGCGTAAGATTCGACGCGACGAGCGACAGCGAGGTTGTGTCTTCGCTAATTGCTTACTACACGGTAAAATACGATGACGCGCTTAAGGGCACGGTTGCGGCGGCGGAGATGCTTGAGGGCGCGTTTTCGCTCATTGTGCTTTGCGGCAACGGTCAGCTTATAGTCGTACGCGACTCCAACGGCTACCGCCCGCTTTGCCTTGGCAAAAATGCTCACGGCTATGTCGTTGCATCCGAAAGCTGCGCGCTTGACTGCTGCGGCTTTGACTTTATAAGGGATGTCAATGCGGGCGAGGTACTATTAATAGAGGACGGCAAGATTGTAAATAGCCTGCAGCTAGCGGCAGGGAAAGACCCCGACGCCGGTCTGTGTATTTTTGAGTACATATATTTCGCAAGGCCCGATTCGGTAATCGACGGTCTTTCGGTCTATGAAGCCCGCTTCAATATGGGCGCGACCCTTGCAGAAGAGTACCCCGTCGACGCCGATGTGGTATGCGGTGTGCCTGACAGCGGACTGGAGGCGGCGGCGGGCTTCAGCGCGGCAAGCGGAATCCCTCTTGCGCCGGGCTTTGTCAAGAACAGATATATTGGCAGAAGCTTTATATATCCCACTCAGATGCAGAGAGAGAGCGCGGTCAAGCTCAAGCTTAATCCGCTTAAGGCCAACATAAAAGACAAGCGAATCGTTTTGGTAGACGACTCAATAGTAAGAGGCACCACGAGCGAAAAGATAGTGCGCGCGATGAAAAATGCCGGAGCAAAAGAGGTGCACATGCGGATATCGGCGCCTCCATTCAAATACAGCTGTCATTATGGTACGGATATTGACAACGAGGAGAAGCTTATTGCAAATCAAATGGACATCGCGGGCATTTGCCGCGCAATAGGCGCAGACAGCCTGGGCTATATCAGCATTGAAGGGCTAAGGGCGGCTTGTCAAAAATCCTCTATGGGCTTTTGCACAAAGTGCTTTACAGGCAACACCAACAATCACCGCAAAAACGATCTGGAATAGCATTGTTATATCGCATTTGCACGGTCAATTAGCGTATCA
This sequence comes from uncultured Christensenellaceae bacterium, assembly GCA_964441295.1. Classification (GTDB taxonomy): domain Bacteria; phylum Bacillota; class Clostridia; order Christensenellales; family CAG-1252; genus SACC01. The sequence goes on from CAYTUT010000001.1 coordinate 2,312, forward strand.
TTTTAGAAGTATCGGCGCCAAACAATAATAGTAACCGCCATATGGTTTAGTAATACTAATATTTTTGTAATATAGCATCCAAAATGCCACATAGAAAACGCAGCAAATCAATTTTGCTGTTTTTTTCTTAAAAAGGCTTGACATATGGTTTGATATGTTTTATATTTTGCTTAGTTTCGGAGTCATTTTTGATGAGAACTACTTGACCGCTCTTAAAGAGCTTAGGCCACACGGACAGCCGGGTCAACTGCCGAGCGCGGGATGCCGCATTGTTGAGTGCGAAAGCACACTTATAAGTTGGTTACTTTATAACCAAAGTGTACCCTGTACACACTTGTAAAGGTCAATAAGAGCAGTAAAAGCAGTTTTGCTAAATAACCTCTGAAACACATTGTTGATAGCTGTTGGCGTCTTGCCGGCTATAACAGGGAGAGCTTTATGAGTAGTTGTATTGCGGTATGCGGTACAACTTTTTATTTTGGGCTGTTTGCGCGCTAAGTTTGCGTATCCGGGACCGGCGCGGAGGCAATAATCACTCTTCACGCATATAGCGTGATAATAACATAATACTATATGCGGAGGCGCAGAAATGGAAAACAAACTAAAACTATACGGCTTTAACAATCTCACAAAATCACTCAGCTTCAATATATACGATGTGTGCTATGCAAAAACCGAACGCGAGCAGCGGGACTATATCGCATATATAGACGCGCAGTACAATTCGGAAAGGCTGACAAATATCATGTACCGCCTTACCGAGATGATAGGCGCGACAGTGCTTAATGTCAGCAAGCAGGATTATGACCCTCAGGGCGCAAGCGTAACCTTCCTGATTGCCGAAGAATCAATGGTCAAAAATCTCAACGGGGAAAAAATAGTATCGCATCTTGACAAAAGCCATGTAACGGTCCACACATATCCCGAATACCATCCGGACAATGCAATCGCTACCTTCCGTGTGGACATCGATGTCGCAACATGCGGTGAGATTACGCCTCTATCTACACTGGATTTTTTGATAGGCAGTTTTGATTCGGATATAATAACAATGGATTACAAGGTCAGAGGCTTTACGCGTGACATAACGGGCAAAAAACTTTTTATTGACCATAAAATTACCTCTATTCAGGATTATATTGACGACAAAATTCTCGAGAAATACGATGGTATCGATATCAACATGTATCAATCGAATATATTTCATACAAAAATGCTTATTAAAGAGGTGGATTTGCGCAATTATCTTTTTAACTCCGATGTATATGAGATTGCTCCCAAGACCAGACTCAATATTACCAACAGCCTGCGAAAAGAGATGATAGAGATTTTTAGCGGAATGAATGTATATGAGGAAGAATAGTGTTAAAAGCGCAGAATAGGGCGCCCTTGTATGAGGCGCTTGAAAATTTCAAAAGAATGCGGGTTGTGCCCTTTGATGTGCCCGGGCACAAGAGGGGCAAGGGCAATGCCGCGTTGAAAAGCTTCTTGGGGGAGAGCTGTCTTACCGTGGATGTCAATTCCATGAAGCCGCTAGACAATCTTTGTCACCCAGTAGGTGTAATCGCCGAGGCTGAAGCGCTCGCCGCGGAGGCGTTCGGCGCGGATAATGCCTTTTTCATGGTCAACGGGACCACTTCTTCGGTGCAGGGCATGCTTTTGTCGACTCTCAAAAAAGGCGACAAAATAATCTTGCCCCGCAATGTTCACCGCAGTGTTATCAACGCGCTGGTGCTTTGCGGCGCCGTGCCGGTGTATATCAATCCCCAGACTCACGAAAGACTGGGAATTGCCCTTGGGATGAGCGTTGCCGATATCAAGAAGGCTATAAGGCAAAATCCCGAGGCAAAGGCTGTATTTGTCAACAACCCGACATATTACGGAATATGCTCGGATGTATTTGAGATAGCGCGGGCAGCGCATGACAACGGCATGTTTGTATTGGCAGATGAGGCGCACGGCACACATTTTTACTTCGGGGAGAATATGCCGATTGCCGCTCTTAATGCTGGCGCGGATATGGCATCTGTCAGCATGCACAAGTCAGGCGGCTCTCTCACGCAAAGCTCCTTACTGCTCTGCCGCAATACCGTCAATGCCGATTATGTTAGGCAGATCATTAATCTCACGCAGACCACCAGCGGCTCTTACCTCCTAATGTCCAGTCTGGATATATCGCGAAGAAATCTTGCAGAGCACGGTAGAGAAATCTTCAACCGCGTCAATCAACTAACTGAGTATGCAAGAGAGGAAATTAATCTTATCGGGGATTATTACGCCTATTCTAAAGAGCTAATCAACGGCGATTGCATATACGATTACGACAGCACCAAGCTGGCGGTCAACACCTTTGAACTGGGACTTGCAGGTATAGAAGTATATGACATATTGAGAGATGAGTACGACATACAGATAGAATTCGGTGATTTGGGCAATATCCTTGCATATGTTTCGGTGGGTGACACAGATTATAAAAACATTGAACGCTTAATCGGCGCCCTCACCGAGATTAGAAGGCTGTACAAGAAAGACAAGGGCGGCATGCTAAAGCATGAGTACATCAATCCCGAAGTAGTCTGTTCGCCGCAGGAGGCTTTCTATTCGGGCAAGACCGGAACTCCGCTAAGGGCAAGCATAGGCGCGGTCAGCGGAGAGTTTGTAATGTGCTATCCGCCGGGAATCCCCATACTTGCGCCTGGAGAGCGAATAACCAAGGATATAATCGATTATATATTATATGCCAAAGAGAAGGGCTGCTCCTTGACCGGTACGGAGGACATGCGTTTAGAGAGAATCAATGTTTTGGCAAAGGGGGACGCGTAATGGATTTGTGGTATAGCGAGAATCATGCGGAGGGAGTCAAACTGTCAATTAAGGTTGACAGACAGCTCTATTCTACCGAGAGCGAGTTTCAAAGAATAGACATCTTTGAGAGCAAAACATTCGGCAGATTTCTCACGCTTGACGGTATAATGATGCTTACTGAAAGGGATGAGTTTATCTATCATGAGATGATAATACATGCGCCGCTTGCGGTGCATCCTGCTCCCAAAAATGTTTTGATAATCGGCGCAGGCGACGGCGGCGCGGTGAGAGAGCTGTCAAAGTATGATACCATAGAGCGTATCGACCTTGTCGAGATAGACAGCGAGGTTGTCAGGGTATGCAAGGAATATTTGCCCCAGACTGCCTGCGGTTTTGACGAACCAAGGCTCAATATCTACTACCAGGACGGCTTGAAGTTTGTAAGGCGGTACGAAAATCAGTACGATATAATAATTGTCGACTCAACAGACCCGTTCGGCCCCGGCGAGGGATTGTTTACCAAAGAATTTTACGGCAACTGCTACAAGGCGCTTAAAGAGGACGGTATCATGGTCAACCAGCACGAGAGTCCCTTCTATGATAACGATGCGCTGGCTATGAAAAGAGCGCACAAAAGGATAGTGGACACCTTCCCTATCTCCCGTGTTTATCAGGCGTTTATACCCTCTTATCCGTCAGGGCATTGGCTTTTTGGCTTTGCATCAAAAAAATATCACCCCATTGTCAACCTTAACGAAGCGGCATGGAAAGGTAAGCAAATCAAAACAAGGTACTATAATACCAATTTGCACAGGGGGGCGTTTTGTCTTCCGAATTATGTAGAGGAGATGCTGAAAGAAGATGAAAAACAAAATTAATACATTTATCGGCTGCGATAGTGCGTACAACAGCGCCGAATTGGCGATTTTTGGCGTCCCGTATGACGGAACAGCCTCTTTTCGCCCCGGCGCACGCTTTGGCCCCGCGGCAATGCGAAATGACTCTATCGGTATCGAAACATACTCTCCGTATCAGGATAAAGACCTGCTGCAAAGCAAGGTTTTTGACTGCGGCGATCTCGATATCCCCTTCGGCAATACCCGAAAGGTATTGCAAATTGTCAAAGCGCATACCAAAAAACTGCTGAAAGACGGCAAAATACCTGTAATGCTTGGGGGCGAGCACCTAGTAACATTGGGGAGCTTTAGCGCTGTGCAAGAGCTATATCCTGATATCTCTATCGTGCATTTTGACGCGCACGCTGATTTAAGAGAGCAATACTTAGGCGAAAAGCTGTCTCACTCTACCGTAATGAGACGAATTTGGGAGATTGTCGGGGATGGCAGGATATTCCAATTCGGAATACGAAGCGGCGAAAAAAGCGAATTCGAATTTGGCGCTGAGCATACTGAGCTGTATAAATACAGCTTGGATGCTGTCAAGGATATGGCGGCAAAGCTCAACAACCGGCCCGTATATTTTTCTCTGGACCTCGATGTTCTCGACCCGTCGGTTTTTTGCGGGACAGGGACGCCGGAAGCCGGCGGAGTTACTTTCAAAGAACTGCTGGAAGCCGTGCTGCAGCTTAGAGGGCTCAACATCGTTGCTTGCGACGTCAACGAGCTGGCCCCGCAATACGACCAGAGCGGAGTGTCCACCGCGGTTGCGTGCAAAATACTTAGAGAAATATTATTAATGGTGCAAGGAGGATAAACATGGGAAAAGCTTTGATTATTGGCTGCGGCGGAGTCGCAAGCGTAGTTATCAATAAGTGCTGTCAAAACAGCGAAGTATTTGAAGATATAATGATAGCGAGCCGCACAAAGAGCAAGTGCGACGCGCTCAAAGCAAAGTTAGACGGCGGCAAAACGAGAATAACAACCGCGCATGTGGACGCGGATGATGTCGGCGCCCTCATCAAACTGATAGAAAGCTACAAGCCCGATATCGTTATGAATCTTGCGCTTCCCTATCAGGATTTGACTATAATGGATGCTTGTTTGGCAACTGGCACCAATTATCTCGACACCGCTAATTATGAACCTCTTGACACTGCAAAGTTTGAATACAAATGGCAATGGGCATACAAGGAAAAGTTTCGCAAGGCTGGGATTATGGCATTGCTTGGCTGCGGCTTTGACCCCGGAGTTACAGGAGTTTTTGCAGCGTATGCGCAGAAGCACTATTTTGACGAGATAGAATACCTTGATATACTAGACGCCAACGGGGGCGACCACGGATATCCTTTTGCGACCAACTTCAACCCCGAAATAAATATCCGCGAAGTAACAAGCGACGGCGCGTACTGGGAGGACGGCAAGTTCGTCCACACCAAACCCATGGAAATAAAAAGGGTTTTTAACTTCGACGGCATAGGCGAAAAGGACATGTATTTGCTGCATCACGAAGAGCTGGAATCCTTAGCGGTTAATCTGAAAGGGATTAAGAGGATACGCTTTTTTATGACTTTCGGTCAAAGCTATCTTACGCATCTTAAATGTCTGGAAAATGTCGGGATGACCTCAATCAAGCCGATAATGTTCGAGGGAAGGGAGATTGTGCCGCTGCAGTTTTTGAAAGCGGTGCTGCCAGACCCGGCAACACTCGGGCCGCGCACAAAGGGCAAAACAAATATAGGCTGTATATTCAGAGGCAAAAAGGACGGAAAAGAACGGACATATTATGTGTATAACATATGCGACCACGAAGAATGCTACCGAGAGGTGGGCAGTCAGGCGATATCATATACTACCGGCGTGCCGGCGATGATTGGTGCCGCGCTGATGCTCAAAGGCGTGTGGTCAGGCAAGGGAGTATTCAATGTGGAAGAATTCGACCCCGACCCGTTCATGAAAGACCTTAACCAATGGGGACTGCCCTGGATTGAGGACTTCAATCCGGTTATGGTAGACTGATGAAAATCCCCGATACAGTGGCAACACCGTGCTATGTAATAGACGAAGCGCGGCTCGTTGACAATCTAAATGTTCTAAAAACAGTGAAGCGCAGCACGGGCTGCAGGATACTTCTTGCGCAGAAGGCTTTTTCGTGCTATCACTTTTATCCGCTTATTGCTGAGTACCTTGACGGTACGGCGGCGAGCGGACTTTTTGAGGCGCGGTTGGGCTATGAGGAGATGGGCAGGGAAACGCATGTCTTCTCACCTGCTTATCAAGAGCATGAGTTCGAAGAACTGTGCGGTTACGCAGACCATATTGTTTTTAATTCGGTGGCGCAGACAAAAAAATACGCGCCTAGAGCGAGAGAAAGGGGCAGGGAAACGGGACTTCGCATTAATCCCGAATTATCAACGCAGACTAAGGCAATATACGATCCTTGCGCCCCGTATTCGCGTATGGGCGTAACCCGCGAAGCGTTGGACCCTAGCGTGCTAGACTTAATAAGCGGCTTTCATTTTCACACGCTCTGCGAGCAAAACTCGGACGCGCTTGAGGCAACGCTTGAGGCGGTCATTGCAAAATTCGGCAGTTTTTTTGAAAAAATCAAGTGGATTAACTTCGGGGGCGGACACCATATTACAAGAGCCGACTACGATGTGGACAGGCTTGTTAGAATAATCAGCGATTTCAAGCGCAAATACGCGCTGGAAGTCTATCTGGAGCCCGGAGAGGCAGTTGTGCTTAACGCTGGCGTGCTTGTATCAACCGTGCTGGATATTGTGGATAACGGTATGCAGACAGCGATATTAGACACATCCGCCGCTTGTCATATGCCCGATGTGCTCGAGGTACCATATACGCCCTCGGTAATCGGGGCGGCGCCGCAAAAGAAATACCGCTACAGGCTGGCAAGCCACACATGTCTTGCCGGGGATATAATAGGCGATTATGCTTTTGACGAGCCTCTAGCGTTGGGCGACAGAGTAGTATTTGAAGATATGGCGCTCTACACAATGGTAAAAAACAATACCTTCAACGGAATATGCCTGCCGTCTATTGTAAAGCGCACGGCAGAGGGCAAGTTTGAGTTAATTAAAAAGTTCGGATACGAGGATTTTAAGTCAAAATTGTAATTAGAAATAAGCAAAAATCCCGGCGTAATCAAAAGGCTTTAGAGCCGAAATTTGACCGGTATACAGGTTAATTAGAATAGTTTGCTAAGATGATAAAATTACGCGGCAAAATCTATGGCTTGTTATTTGCGGATATAGCCGCCCTTGATTACCTTGACGTCGCTAAGAGTAATGACACAGTTGTCAATAGTACTGTTGATTAGCTTGATTGTGGAATTAATACGCGCTCTTTTCAGGTAAATTTCAAGCATAAATCGGTGTCCGTCCTTGCCTTCGCCCTCGATAACGGTTACAGCCAAATCATGCTCTCTCAATATCTGCAAAAGAGAGCAGGGATTCTCCGAGGTAATAATCTTGATAGTGCTTAGGCCGAGCGCGATTTTGTTCTCCAGCCATGAGCCCAACCAGTTGCCAAGCGCAAAGGCAACGGCAAATACTATCGCCTTAAGCGGCGCTGCCTGAAAGCCTACGAGTACGGTGCCTGTAATAAACAGCCACAGCAAAACCTCGATAAGGGCTACAACAGAGCCCTTTGTACGCTCTCCGCGGTTGATTAAAACAATGCGCAACGTGGCAAAAGTCACCTCGACAATTTTGCCGAAGAATATAAAGAAATATACTCCTATACTGTTACCTGTCAAAAATTCCATACCAATGCCTCAATTAACTAATATTATATATAAATAGACAATTTTAATCAACAAGATATCAACACGATTATTAATAATTTTCCTTAAGGCGATTGATGTTTGCTAGTGACTGCAAATAAAATCCGACATGTTATTCTGCCTGCCTCATATTGACTATTGGGCGCTTTAATAATATAATCAATTAATGATTGTTGGTGGGTCTGCAACAAAAAGATAGGTAGGATAGGGTCGCATATATGACAAAAAAATACGCTAGGATAATCCCTCTTATTATGTTAACCTCAGTATTATTGGCTATTGCTTTCGCCTCTTGCGGGGCGCCTTTGAGCGACGCTGTCGTCTTAATTGAGCGATTTGCGTCTCAAGACGAAGAATATGACAGCATATCAATGGAGGATATATATATTCCGCAGGGCGTGAGAAGTGACGGGCTGGGACTGTTTTGGGCGGACGGTAACGGATGGAAAAAAAGCGATGATGAAAATGCAGCATTCGACGCTGAGAAGCCTGTAATAATATTCGCTCACGGAATGGGCAGCGGAAGCTATGGACCGTACAGGGACAAGTGGCTTTCGGCAGGCTATAATGTGGGCTGTTTTGTGTGGAGCAATTTTTCCGACGATGAGCCGTTTACCGGGCAATCAAAGGTATGGGGCATTAACGGCAATAAGATGAGATGGAAAAGAGCGGACGGCGGATATGAGTACGCCGATATTCCCTCGCACTCGCTTGCCGAGATATACGCGGCATGTTATTTTGACTTTATGTCATCAATAGATTACAAAGGCAGCGAGATAAGATTCTTCGGTCATTCGCTCGGCGCGCAGCTAACGGTTGCCCTCTCCTCGTATTTTTTGGCGGCGCTTGAAAATAGCAAAATGAATCCGAAATATATGCCTGAGCGAGTTACATTATTGGATCCGTATCTTAGTAATGCGTCTGACCAGACATATGTTACATGGCTTGATGCTACATTGGCAGAAGGCGGCTCTGTCAAGACCGCTTTGGATACGGTCAACAAACTGAAAGCAATAGGGGTTGCAGTTGAGCTGGTGCGCTCCTCCCCTTGGGTGGAGATGGCGGCAGCAGCCTTCAACAAAGGAGATGACGGCTACAATGCAGCGCTAAGGCAGGCCGTTATGCATGTGGATATTGACACCAAGTTTTTGACAACGAAGTACGGTATATACAACGGTATTGCCGCCCGTCACGAGGTAGGCGAGGACTGGTACAGCGGCGCTGTTAGCGAGGGGCTGTGGCCGGATAGCGCAGTTGACGGCTCTCTAGAATACGGAGTGTCTCCTCTTACCCCCACAAGCTATGTGTACGCAAGGATGGGCAACGCCTACGCGCTTGGCCTCAACGGTACAGAAAACGATTATAAAGACGACGCGCAAAGGTCACTAAATATACAGAAGGCGAAGATAGCCGGATTTGCCTTCCTTGACCAAAACGGCAACGGACTGATGGACGACGGCATCGCAAGCCGCATGTCCGGCATTACCGTTTCGCTGTATGAAAAGGGCAAGCGCAAAGCAATAAGCACACAAATAACCGGCGTCAGCGGATACTATTGCTTTGAGGTTGAGCCGAACAGCAATAACTATCACATAAAAGTGAGCGGAGTAAAGGGATACTCATTTGTAGACAAGTTCGGTATCGATATCTACAGGGCGAACGGTGTCGATGCGAAAGGACAAAGCGGCGACTTTACGCTAGCATACGCTAATAGCTTGAGAATAATTAATATCGGTCTAAAGGCAAAATAATTCTGTATAATTGTTAAAATGCAACGCTGCTAATTGCGGCTGCATGCGCAGGTGGCGCTCTTGATTACGGGCAGCTTGCGGCAGTCCACATACAAAGCATCGTATATAAGAAGATTATCAGTCAAAAGATTACCGATTCCCAGCAAATATTTAATCGCTTCGGTGCTCTGAATCGTTCCGATTATCCCGGCTACCGCGCCAAGTATAGCTTTGCTGGGGTTGAGATTTTTGGGCACTTCAGGCACAACGCATCTATAACATGCGTGCCCCGGCAGGTATGTCATGGTCTCACCCTGAAACTGCATGACGCCCGCATGAGAATAGGGCTTCTTGAGCTTAAC
>CAYTUT010000001.1:11925-32791 GCA_964441295.1 uncultured Christensenellaceae bacterium
AACGCATGTGTCGTTGATTAAGAATTTCGAATCAAAATTATCTGTCGCTTCAATAACAAAATCGTAGCCGCCCTCGATTATCGCGCGTTCCAAACTGTCAGCGTTGAAATACTCGTTGTAAGGCACTACGTTAATACAGGGATTGAGTGCTTGCATCCTTATTTTTGCAGAGGAGGCTTTTTCCATGCCGATATTGGCGGTTGTGTGCAATATTTGTCTTTGCAGATTAGACAAGGCAACGGTGTCACCGTCGGCTATGCCGATAGTGCCTATGCCAGCGGCGGCAAGATACATCGCAGACGGCGAACCCAAGCCCCCGGCGCCCACAATAAGCACCTTAGAACCAGACAATTTTTGCTGACCTTGCTCTCCCACACCGGCGAGCAATATATGCCGCGAATATCTTTCTCTCATCTCGTCATTAATCATAATTACCCTCTATCCGCTATATTCACAAGTATAATGCCGCAGATGCAAAAAGTCAATAGCAGCCGCGCCGGCATGCCGAGAATGGCGGTGTTATTCGGCTAATTGCGCGGATAATTATTTTTGACGAAAAACGCAAAATAAATATATCGCTTGACGGTTGCGGATATGGACAATATAATTAAGATGATGACTGCAAAAGACAAGTACAAAACGATGTGGTTCAGATTGGATAATTCGGCGGTGGTGTACCCTATGGTGCTTACTCTCTCGGCGCAAAGTATCTTCCGCATCGGCGCGGAGCTTTTTGAAGAAGTGGATAGGGACAGGCTGCTTGCCGCGCTTGAAAAGGCATATGAGCGGTATCCGTATTTCAAGGTAGAACTGCAGATGGGTGTTTTTCGTCCGTACTTTATAACTAATACCCGTTGTCCTCTGGTGGAAGAGAGCGACGGCACCCTGCTAAAAAGGATAGATTTTTACCGCAACAGGGGATATCTAATCCGGGTAACATATTTCAAGAAAAAAATATTTGTCGATTATTTTCACGGGCTCTGCGACGGAGTCGGCGCATTAGAGTTTTTGAAGACGCTGATATATTATTATCTTCTCGAGAAGGACGCTTCACTAGAACACGAGGATAAGGTAAAAGTTATTGAAAAACCCTATTCTGACGGCGAAATAGAAGACGGGTTCAAAAAGTATTACCAAAAAAGCGACTTCAAGAAAGGATTCAAAAGCATGGCAAGCGGTCTTGCGCTCCCGGTGCGGGGCACGCATTTCAAGCGTGAAGGGCTTGGACTTATTCAAGGCAGCGTGCCTACCGGGGAGCTGCTGAAGCTGTCCAAAAGCTTCAACTGTTCATTAACTGTCTTTCTTGCCGCATTAGCTTTGTTTTCTGTAGCAAGCACGCAGAATATTGACCCGAATAGCGATAAGGATTATGTGGTATTTATACCCGTCAATCTGCGCAATATTTATCCCTCCGAGACCCAATTCAATTTTACATCTCTTGCAAAGTGCGATATTAATCCGCGCACAACTCCGCTTTCTCTCGACGCGTATATCGACCGTGTTAAGGTACAGCTTGCCGAGAGACTCAAGAAGGAAGAACTAGACCTGAAGATAAGCTTTACCTCGCTTATGGATTCTAATCCCTTTTTGCGTTTTACCCCTTTATTTATAAAAGCGACAATGGCTAAGCTCGGAAGAGCATTAACCGGAGGCAGCAAGCAGACCATGATAGTGTCCAATATCGGCAGGATGAGCGCCCCCGCTTGCTTTGAGACTTATGTAAAAGAGATTTTCTTTAATCAAAACTGCAACAACAAGACTCCCGATAATATAGGCGTCATAAGCTATGGCGACCGAACCGTTATATCCTTTTCGAGAGCAATAATGGAGACGCGCATTGAGCAGTTCTATTTTTCTGAGCTGGCGCGGCGGGGCGTAGGGGTAGAAGTTGTATCCAACTTCAGAGAGGTATAGTATGCGTTGCGATTATTGTAATGTTGAGATAGTATGCAAAACCGAAATATGCCCCCTGTGCCGCGGTAAAGTCAGCGGCGGCGAGATCTTGGACGAGGCCTTTCCCACTAGCCCCAGAAGGAAGGGATTGCGCGAGATTCCATTCACAAAACTATACGCAGTCATATCTATGGCGCTCATTGTATTGGCGGCAATACTCAATATAATATTCGCGCGGGGAAGTTACTACTGGCTGATTGCGGCGGGCGGGCTGGCATATTTATACTATTGTATACGCATTACGGCGCTAAGCTACAGGCACTTTAATATGAAAATATTCGGTCAGACGGCGGCGTTGACCGCGCTAGGCATAGTGCTTCAGAGCGCGCTAGGCATTAATCTGTATATTTGTGAGATAGTTTTGCCCTTGGTTTATGTAATTGCTATTATTGTAGTTTTTGTTAATATTTTGGTCAATATCAACAATGCGAGAAGTTTTCTTGTCAGCTTTATGTTTATCGCATTGCTCGGGGTAGTGCCCGTAGCAGCCACTACTGTCAAAAAAATTATATTTTGGCCCAGCATTGCAGTCGCCGCGGTCTCGGCAATCACTCTTGTATTGCTGCTAATTATTGCGCGTAAAAGGCTAGCGGACGAGTTTAGCCGAATACTTCACAGATAGACTACTAGCAGTATTGCATTGTCAACTCCCCTATAAAACAAGCTTTTTTTTGCGCAAAAGGGAGGGCGCCGATTTCTAAAAAAATTAATATATTTTTTTATTGCAAACCGCTTTTTTTGGTGGTACACTATGGCAAATATGAAAAGCCTTTTTCGCTTTATCAAAATCAACATGATGCCCTTTATCGCCTGGACATTGGCGGTAATTTCTATTTTTTTTGTACCGATAGACAAAGAATATCTTAATTATTTTGACCTCAAAACGCTTGCATGCCTTTTGTCGATTATGCTGGTAATTGCCGCGTACAAAAACATACGGGTATTCACGATTGCCGCGCAGTCGCTCATAACAAAGCTGAAGAATACGCGCTCGCTTGTGTTTGCTCTGGTGTTTTTAACATATGTTTTTTCCATATTTATTGCCAACGACATGGCTCTATTGACATTTCTACCGCTGACTATAGCCGTGTTTACGGTGTGCAACAAGGAAAAATACATCGCTTTCACCATAATTATGCAAAATATTGCAGCCAATCTCGGGGGTATGATAATGCCCTTTGGTAATCCGCAAAGCCTATATCTCTACAGCCATTACAATATTCCGGTGAAAGAGTTTGTATCAATAATGGCTCCTCCCTTTGCAATCGCCTTCATTTTGATACTGATATCATGTCTGTTTGTCAAGAAAGAGCAAGTGGTAATGGCTGACACTTCGGTTCGCAAGCTCAACAAGCCGCGCGCAGTGGCGTATGCCTTATTCGCCGTTGTCGCATTGCTCGCCGTCTTTCGAGTTGTCAACTTCTATATCGCTACAGCTATAGTGCTATTCGGTATCTTCGCGCTTGACTATAGGGCGTTTTCCAAGGTCGACTACGCATTGCTGTTGACTTTTACGGCGTTTTTCATCTTTGCCAACAACATGGCACGTATAGACAGCGTCAATAGCTTCATGACCCGCCTGACCGAGCGCAGCGTGTTGCTGACCGGAGTAATCTCATCCCAGCTAATATCCAATGTGCCAACGGCGATTTTTATATCCAAATTTACCAGCGCTTACAAGCCCTTGCTGCTTGCGGTAAATATCGGCGGCACAGGGACGCTTATTGCTTCGCTGGCAAGTCTAATATCCCTGCAGGCATATTCAAAAATTCATAACAATTCCAAAAAGACTATTGCCTATATCGCGCAGTTTTCTCTCATCAATTTTGCATTTTTGATAATTTTGACCGCTTTTTGTTATTTTATTGTGTAACCAAACATTTTGTTATATAGTCAATATTTCGACAATATGCTGATAAAATAATTCCGCACAAGCGTGTGCGGAATCATCAGAGTGTAATTATTGTCTTATAATTACTTGCTAAAAACGGAAACCTTGTTTTCTCAGGCTCATCAACTGCAGATTAAGTTGAGCTATAAGGTCATCGTTGGTCAGCGTCTTTGTCATCATATTAATAATCGTTTCTGCCGCTTCCTGTGTATCTCCTGCCGATAACAGTCTGCGCATTGCATACGCGCCTTCAAGCTCCTTTTGAGATAACAGCAGCTCTTCTTTCCGGGTACCGCTCTTTAACAAGTCGATTGCGGGAAAGATTCGCTTTTCGGACAGCCTTCTGTCAAGGTGTATTTCCATATTGCCTGTGCCTTTGAACTCCTCGTATACGATGTCGTCCATTCGACTGCCTGTGTCCACGAGCGCGGTCGCAATTATTGTTAGACTGCCGCCGTTCTCGATATTTCTTGCCGCTCCGAAGAATCTCTTAGGGAAGTACAGCGCAACCGGATCAACGCCGCCTGAGAGCGTCTTGCCCGATGAAGGCACTATTACATTGTTGGCGCGCGCCATACGGGTAAGACTGTCGAGCAATATGACGACATCCTCTCCCTCCTCGACAAGCCGTTTTGCTCTTGCAAGAACCAATTCGGCTACCTTGATATGATTGTCGCTCTCCTCATCAAATGTGGAATAGATGACCTCGCCTTTAATAGAGCGCTGCATATCCGTTACTTCCTCGGGGCGTTCGTCTATCAATAGTACGAGCAGGCGTACTTCGGGGTAATTAACCGCTATCGAGTTAGCAATCATCTTAAGCAGTGTGGTCTTTCCCGCCTTGGGCGGGGAGACGACCATGGCGCGCTGTCCCTTACCGATAGGCGAAATGAGGTCGATTGCGCGTACGGCGAGCTCATTGCGTATGCCGGGCACTTCCAAGCGCAGCCGCGAATTGGGAAAAACCGGAATGAGAGAGTCAAAATTTTTGCGGTTGGTTATTACGGATAATTCCTTGCCGTTGACAGTATTTATGGTGACCACGGCAGGCGGCTTTCCTTCGGCGGCGATTTTGCAATAAGCGGTAATGTAGTCGCCCGGCCTTAATCCGAACTTACGTATTTTGATTGCCGAAACATATGAATCTTTGGGGCTGTTGCGGAAGTTGTCGGCCCTCAAAAAACCGTAGCCGTCCGGCAGTATCTCGAGAATGCCGCTTCTTTCCTCACAGCCTTCGAGAGATAGTTCTTCCTCATTGTAGTTTTTGCGTTCCATACGGGTTCTTTGACCGTTAGGGCGCCCCTGCTGGGGAAAATATGTGCGTCTTGAAGCAAAATCAGAGGACGACTGCTCAACGGGCGCAGGCGGCGGCGTGACAGTCTTAGCCGCATTTGATTCTTCCTCCTGCTCAGATACCTCCGTATCGGCAGAATCATAAGCGACAGGGCAGCTCTCTTTGAGCACGACCTCCGCTTTTGGTTTAGGTCCTCTTTTTTGCGGCGGCTGCGGCGGCACACCTTCTTTAATTTTTAGAATAGCTTCGATAAGCGCCTCTTTTTTCATAATTGTAGGAGAGGTAACGCCCGCTCTTCTTGCGAGATCTCTTAATCCGAAAATATTAGTCTCATCGAGCATGCTCCTAGTTGTTTCTTCCCAATTTATTTTTTCCATTTTGCCTCCTGAATCTTTGTTAATTATTTTATACAGAATACCGCTGCTTAGAGCAGCATAGTAATTCTTTAATTATTTATCCGTGGTTGTAACGAGATAGAAATTACCAAAATCTTTTGTAAATACGGCAGCCGTTATGCCCGTTTTCAAATTAGGGGCAGCAAAATACGGGACATGCCTTACATCCAGAACTGATTAATAGTTATCGTTAATTGTTCATTTTCACCTCTTTAAGCTACGCAAAAGAAAAGCGGCAAGCGGCAGCTTCGGTAGTGATTCAAAGTAAATAAGCTACAAAAACTATTGATTTGATGGCTCAAATACTATTACATTTGTCTCAAAATCGCCGTCGAATTGTGTGCGGTCAAGCTCGATTTCGTTGCCTTCCACATATGTGATGTTGTCCTTGTCAAAGTAGTCAAGAAAGTCTTCCACATAATCAATATTATATACGCAATTATCGGTTTTATAATGCATAGGAATTACGATGTCGGGCATTATTTTGTCCACAAAGTCCTTAGCGGTCTCGGCATCTATCGTCTTTTTGCCCCCGACCGGCAGGATCAACACATTCGTGGAGCCTATAGCGTCGAGGATATTGGCAGTGCATTCTTGACCTATGTCTCCGAGATGGCAGACCTCAACGCCGTCAAGCCTAAACTTGAATATCAGGTTGCCGCCCCTTTCCCTGCCGTTGCTGTTGTCATGAAAGCTCGGAATGCTGTAGATATGTATACCATCGACTTCAAAAGCGCCTACAGAAGAAATAATCTCGGGATTACCCTCAACCGCGTCGGCATTGTTGTGATCTGCGTGATTGTGCGAAATAGTTACTGCATCAGCGCGAACGGCCGGCATTTTCTGGCCTATTTCGCACGAGTATGGATCGGTTACTACCTTGGCGCCCGTGCTTTCTTCCAACAAAAAGCAGGAGTGACCAAGCCATTTAATTTTCATATAACCTCCGAAGCGAAAGCGCGCTCATAAAAAATGCGGCGCTAATATCATATATATTACATTAATTGGGAATGCTTGTCAATAAGTTCGTTGATTTTATCGTGGGGATCAAGCAATTTACTTACAGACATGTTTTGGTTGCATGCGGATATTATATAAGCGACGAATTTGCTCATTTCCGCGGCGATATACCATGGCTCGTCAAGAAGCTCTTTGCTGTTGTATGTAAGGTTGGTGGAGATAACGCCGTCAATCAAACCTTCTTCGTACGCATCCCTGAATTTTTTGACTCCGTCCGTAAAGAGACCGAAGGTCGCTCCAAGGAAGATGCGGTTGGCGCGTGCTTCTTTGAGGCGGGAAGCTATTGACAGCAAAGACTCGCCGGTGGCTATTATGTCATCCGCCACAAAGACATCCATGCCCATTACCGCGCTGCCTATGTACTCGTGCGCTATTATCGGATTGCGTCCGTTGATTATTGTAGAATAGTCGCGTCTTTTGTAAAACATGCCTAGATCGAGACCCAAAACAGAGGCGTAATAAATATTGCGGTTCATTGCGCCCTCATCCGGACTCACTACCATAAAATGGTCCTTGTTGAGCTTTATATCCGGAAATTTTCTGAGCAGGGCTTTCATGAGCTGGTAGCTTGGCATAAAATTGTCGAAGCCGATAAGAGGCGTGGCGTTTTGCACTCTCGGGTCGTGAGCGTCAAAAGTGATAATCTCGGTAACGCCCATTGACTCCAGCTCTTTGAGCATCATTGCGCAGTCGAGGGACTCCCTCGCGGTGCGCTTATGCTGTCTGCCGCCGTACAGCAGGGGCATTACAACCGACAGATTGGCAGCCTTGCCGCTAATCGCGCTGATTACTCTCTTGAGGTCGGCGAAGTGGTCATCGGGCGACATGGGCACTTCCGCGCCGTACATATTGTATGTGCAGCTGTAGTTGCCTACATCGCACATTAGATATATATCCATTCCTCTAACCGAATCTTTGATCAAAGCTTTGCCGTCTCCAGATGTGAATCTTGGACACACGCAATCGATCATAAATGTTTTTTTTCTAAATGGCTTGTTTTGCTTAATCGCTTCGGAGTTGTACCAGTCTACGAGGTACTTGTCAACCTTCTCAGCAAGCGCTCGCGAACCTTCTAGTGCGATAATACCTAAAGACGGGTGCTGTGTATCAAAATTAAAGGCTGTTTCGATAAAAGATGCCATAGAGACCTCCGCGCGTTCTTCTCGAAAGTATTACTGATTAAATAATACCACCATTCAAAATTATTATCAATGAAAAACCCCGGATTATTATATTTTTGTAAAAAATTTTTTGTCGAGTAAGTAAACATGCAGTCATATAGGCGCATTTTAATACGAGCGGCGCAAAAACAACAATTTGCCATTTTTTTCAAGTAAATAATCGAGGGATAAAAGTGTGAATTGCGCAGATATTATTGACAAAACAGAAATAATTTAATAAAATAATAATAGTTATTAATTTGGAGTTTGCCATTATGAAAAATTATTCCAGACAAAGAGCGTCCATACTCAATGTGCTCAAAAATTCAAAATCGCATCCCTCGGCTGCGGAGATTTATGCTGAGGTCAGAAAGGAGATACCCAATATATCGCTGGGTACGGTATATCGCAATCTCGACGAACTGGAGAAGGCGGGTCATATTATAAAGATAGCGGGCAAGTTTCAAATGGACAGATATGACGGTGACATTTCAGTGCATGCGCACTTTATGTGCACGGAGTGCGGCAGCGTAGAAGATTATCCCATAGATAACAAGCTGGCATCAGACATTATGCGCGGCAGGAGCGGAGCGTCCGGATTTATTCTCAATTATTTTGGTTTGTGCTCTGCTTGCCGCAAGACCAAGCCTGCTGATACAGCTACGCAAAAGCATTCGATTTTATGATATTAATTTTTTGTACGCGCTTGAGGTTTGTTATGCGAAATTGCGCATAAAACACAGCTATTCAACGGCGCAAGAAGGGGGCAGTATGCAATACAACATTATTCCGGTTCCATGCAGCGTTAAGGATATTAAAGGCACGCCTGTTAAGCCGAGCGCTTTTTTTGATGTCAAGGGTATGGATAATGATACATTGAGAGCGGACATTATGGCATTTTTTGACAGGGTGTCGGGCAATATCGGGGCGAAGTCGCCTGACTCAAGATTGATCATCGAATTAGTGAGGTCAAACGGCAGACCCGAAGAGGGCTATGCAATGACGGTAGACGGAACGGTGAAAATCTTTGCATCAAGCGCAAGCGGTTTTTTTTATGGTGTTCAGACCCTCAAACAGCTTATTTTTGATTATTGGATAAAGCACGGTTCGGCGATACCCGCCCTTGAGATAGAGGACGCGCCGTTATACGGGTACAGGGGTTATATGCTTGATGTGAGCCGTCATTTTTTCAGTGTGGAGACGGTGCTTCGTCTATTGGATGTTTTGGCATTACATAAAATTAACAAATTCCATTTTCATATTACCGATGACCAAGGCTGGCGTCTGCAAATAAGGGCTTATCCTATGCTTACCCAAGCCGGCGCCTTCCGCAAGCATACGACCGGAGATGCAACGCCACACGGCGGATTCTACACGCAGGACGACATCAAAAAAATCGTGGAATACGCGGCGTCAAAGCACATCGAGGTTATACCCGAGATAGATTTGCCCGGTCACTTTACAGCGGCTATTGCCTCATACCCTGAGCTCTCCTGCGAGGGTAAGCCCATTGAGGTTGCGACATCTTTCGGTATAAAGACGGATATTGCTTGCGCAGGTAAGGAAGAGACCTATACTTTTTTTGAGAAAGTGATAGACGAGCTTGCCGAGTTATTTTCTTCCGGATACATCCACATAGGCGGAGACGAGGCGCCGAAGACAAAATGGAATGCATGCGCGCATTGCGGAGAGCAGATGAAAAAGCAGTCGCTTGACAATGTGGAAAAGCTTCAGGGCTACATGGTCAATAGAATTGCCGCGTATGCAGAGAGCAAGGGCAAAAAGGTCATTGTATGGAACGAAAGCCTCAATTCGGGAATGCTGAAGGACAGTGTAATATGCCAGTATTGGAGCGATGGCAAGCAGCCGCTAAGGGTATTGAAAGGCATGCGGGAGGGAAGAAAAACCGTTATTTCTAAATTTACGCCTTACTATCTTGACTATCCGTACGGTATGCATTCGCTCAAGGCGGTGTACAGCTTTGCGCCCGAGCTGAATGCTGCGCAAGAGTCCGAGCAAAGCATTATCGGACTGGAGAGCCCGCTTTGGACAGAATATGTCGTTGACGAGGCGGCGATTCATTACCAGACTTTTCCAAGGCTTACAGCGCTTTCGGAGATTGCCTGGAGCCCTAAGACACACAGGGACTATGAGGACTTTGAAGAGAGACTCAAAGAGTTTTATCCCATATATGGAGTCTTCGGGATTACTCCTGCGCCGATTGAGAGGGTAAACCCAAACAGACTCAAGGGAATATTGCAGGTAGCATCGTTTTTTTGGAGGGCGCTGTCATGGGAAAGCGTTAAGGCATTAATCAGCTCGTATAAGGCGGCAAAAGAGGTCAAGGCTGGCAGAGAAACTGTCGATTAGTCGGTCGGAGGTTGATTGCATTATGGATAGAATTCAGATTATCGAAGAAGAATACAGACCATGGGGGAGAGTACTCGCTCTTTCTGACGGGACGATTGATGTAAAAGTGACCTTGGATATAGGGCCGAGGATAATATATCTTGCGCCGAAAGGCGGGGAAAATATTATGTACGAGGATATCGACGGCAGGATAACAAAGGGCGGCGAATATTTTGATAAGCATTTTCCCGAAGGCAGGATATGGCAAATAATCGGCGGACACCGGTTGTGGAAGTCGCCTGAAGATATGGCGACATATTATCCGGATTCGGACAAGGTGAGCTGCGAGGTCAAAGATGACTCGGCAATTTTCGTCTCCGAAGTGGAGAGGACCACAGGGCTTCTCAAATCTTTGGGAATAGCCATGCTGGGCAAGGGGAAAATTCGCGTCAGACACGAGTTGTTCAATACAGGCAAAAGGGCGGTTCGCGCGGCGTTATGGGCATTGACGGTGCTCTCTCCCGGCGGCACTGTTGTTTTCCCGTTAAACGATAATATTGAGGGATTTCTTCCCACCCGCAACTATGTGCTGTGGCCGTACACAGACACAAAAGACAGCCGTCTTGCCCTTAGTGACGGGCATATCGGCGTATCGCAGAGCAGCGATGCGGATAAGCCGTTTAAGCTCGGCGCATTTCTCAAAAAAGGCGTTGCGGCATACATAAAAGGGAAAGCAGGTTTTGTCAAAAGATTTGCAGCGGACGAAAATTCCCAATATCCTGATTACGGATGCAATTTTGAGGTATACACCGACAAAAATATGATAGAATGCGAATCGCTGTCTCCTCTTTATAATATCGGAGGCGGCAAAAGCGCCGTTCATTACGAAGAGTGGAGCATCTCCGTTGTCGAGCCTAAAGATACGGCAGACTTCCAAACACTTTGCGCCAAGCTTTTTCAAGGACAAAAATAGCTTTTGGCGGCTAATCGAGCGCCGAGCCGCGAATTATTAGCAGAGATTGGAAGATAATTATTTGCGTTTGCGCGTTCAAATATGCAAAAAAACATTGACAATGTCTTATCTAGTTGTTAATATATGTCTATGTAGATGTCATAATCTGCATGTTTTCAGGAGGAATAGTTGATAATGGGAAGAAGATGTTTTACCTGCTGCATAGTGGTGTTTTTAATAGCCGCCGTCATAGTTGGCGCGGTAGCGTTTGCGGTGGCTTATGTTCCCGAGGGGACCAAGGTTGCCGAGAAACTCATTGCGCAAGGACTTAACGCTGTTTATGTCGGTATCGACAGTACAACGGTGGGTACGGATGCGGGATTGCAATTTGCCGCGGCGCTTTTACTCTCCGTATATATAGCCACCTATACTGATGTGACTTTTTCGGGTATAGTGGCATTTCAATCTGAGGCTGAGCCGGATGCCGAGCCGGAGACAATGGGGTATATGCTTTACACTGATTCCATCAAGTCCGCTTCGCTTATGGTGGTTAGCTATTACAAGGACGGCAATCCGTCCACAGTAGAGGACCTTCCCGTGGAAAGTCACGCGAGTATCAGAGGCAAGGCGTTTTTCGTCGGCAATGTTAACGCGGAAATAGCACTTAGGAAAATAATTTTCTAAATAAGTTTGCGAGAAAAATATCTATATTATGTTTTGAAGCTATCCAAATGCGAAGCTCCAGTGACAATAATGCCGCCTCGTTGGTATAATGGGGCGGTATTTGTTTGATTTGTGCAATTTAATTGCTAGGAACATTCGAACATCCCAAAATATTTTTTGTTGACATTTATGTGCTTGTGGTGTAGAATATATCTACGATACACTTTTAAGTGTGAAAATTTTTATGGAGGATTATTTGTATGAAAAAGAAACTCGCTTTGATACTCGTGTTAGTACTTTGCGCGGCAATCCTTTTCACATTTGTTGCTTGTAAGCCAAAAAATGATGATAGTGGCAATGGCGATAACAATGTTGCAACCATTACGGATGCACAAGCAATAGATGCGATGAATGCCATCGAAGTACGCGCGGGCCGCTGGATTCTTAACAACGCAGGTGATACATATGCAGACCGCAGCAACGATTTGAGATCTATTCTTCTCCCGTTGGCAAGTGTCGGCAATGTTAACCCTTCTGAGTTTAGAGTTAGCTATAACGCAACCAGCAATGTCTACACTGTAAGATCCAGTTGGGGCAGCCTTACCAAGACTTTCACTATCGATAATATGGTGAATGATTGGGGCGACAGAGCAGGATACGCGTATCTTGCAGATGCTGACGGAGAGGACATTGAGGACGTAGTTGTTGGAATATTCAATTCGTTTGTTGCTACTATTTTGGATGCGAAGGCAAAGGGCGAGGCATTCCTTGATGACGGTATCGGCTTTAATGCGAAAGCATATCTTGTGGCGGGATACGGTGTAGATCATGAGAACATCGATTTAGCTATACAGGTAAAAGGCAATATCGGCACAACTGATGCGGCAACCGCTCTTGCAATTGAGATTTTGAACAAAGATGTTGTAGTGTACGGTCTTTATTTTGAGGGTGCTGAAGCAAAAGAAGATTGCAAAATATATCTCCGCGCAGGCGATAGATTCCTCTATATTGATCACGCCAATATCGTAAGCATAATCACAGGCTTAGTTGGCTACGAGCCCGAAAAGGCTGCAGCGCTTGAGCCAATAGCCGGACTTGATGACCTGTTAGACGAAGATCTTGTTGGCATAGTAGAATTAGTCGCGGCGATTCTGTTCCCGAATGGCGGAGTAATCTCAACTGAAGGCGATGTTACTACATACCAGCTCATGCTTGACCTTAGCGAGCTTGTAGGCGGCATTCAAAGCCTGCTTGCGATACTCGGAGAGGACTTGATTGATTCTATCAATACAATTATCAGCGATGTGCTTCCTCCTCCTCTCAATCAGCTCGACCTTGCAAATCTTGAGGGAGTTGCGGGACAGCTTATTATATCGGTTATAACAGAGAACGGTCTTGTAAAGGATGCCGAGATTAATCTCAATGTCCCGACTAGAGACTTCCGCTTCTCCGCGACCGATGATGTGGCAAAAGTTTATGGCCCGCTCAATTTTGCAGCAGGCATACAGGGCTTGAAGATTGGTGCGCAGACAGATGTTGTTCCTGTAATTGAAGACGCAGAATACTTCAGCCCGTTCAATGTCAACTTCACAGGCGATGTGACGGTTAAGGCCGTTGACAAGGAAGACGACAACAAAGTACTAGTTGATTCAGTATTCAGCTTTGCTCTTGTTACCGAAATCAATCCTTTCAACCTCGGTGTTGCTAACGGCAGTTTCATAATAACTGAGCTCAAGAATGGCGCTTCAGAGTCTGTTAACTTTGTTACCTTGACTTATGACCAGGCGACAGGCGACGGCTACTTCATCTTTAGAGATGAGATATATTACACCGTCAACACCATCGACCTCTTCAACTACATAGTTGATAACTACGGAGAGGGCATTGAAGAATTTGTTACCAATTTCATACTTAACATGCTCGGCAGATATGATGTCCCTGTTAAGCTTGCCTCTGCTGAAGAAGAAGGCGGATTTGACTTCATGGCGCTTATCGGCGCATTCGGCAATATTCAGGCTTGGTACGAGGCGCTTGTCGCGGATAACAAAGTATTCTTCGAGATCGACAAGGATGATCTGCTCAATTCTGTTGTAGACGTATCTCTCGTAACCGAAGATCTTAATGCGTTGATTGGCGTAGTTAACGGCATCGGCTTACTGCCCGTAGTAATACCTACTCTTGAGCAGCCCGAGTCAATTGAAGTGTACTTCAATACCGAGGCATATCTCGACATCTTCTTCGTTAAGGTAGTTGTTGATGGTAAGGATTATATCTTCGAAATCGACGGCTCCGAATGGACCGAGAAGCAAGAAGTGTATGTGAAGTTCTCCATCGACGAGATCGATTATGTCAAAATCACTATCAAGTACGAGGAAAGCACGGATAAGGCAGTGCTGGTAGTAGACGCAGCAAAGATTTACACTGTCACCATCACCCTTGAGCTCTACGATGAGAAGAAAGAGGACTACTTCGTGCTTGAGTTTGAGGCCAACATCACTGAGAATGCGGCAGGCTTACTTAACGGCTTCCAATTCACAGTAACTGATGTCGAAACCGACAAGTATTACACTGTGTACGGTGAAGGCGTTGGTATATGGACATATGAAGGTTTGGCAGGAATACCCTCGCTCATCTTCACATTCGAAGACATCCCGCACTACGGCTTCGGCTTCGACAGCAATGACTTCAGCCTCGATGTTGACATCGACGATTTGTATCTCAACTGGGGCGGCAGAAATGCTGATATCGACACTGTTCCCGATGGTGACTTTACTAGTGTTAACCCCTTCCTTTACGACGTTATTGACGACATAATGGATATGCTTGGAATAGGCAGCAATAAAGTTGTATATTAATTGCTTCCATTGTAATTAAAGGATGAGCGAAAGCTCATCCTTTTTTTTACCTTGGTCACATTTCGCTTTTTGCAACGCAAGTTTAGCAAATCACCGTATTGAACAAGTTATGCGTATGCGCCATTTTCAAATATAAGGAGCAGTAATGGTGGCGTATATATTTAATTGCGTGGTTTATTGAATAGCAAAAAAATATAATTTTTCTGCTGCGAGTATGATATAATGTATTTGTGCAGTAATTGCAAAGCATTAATTATTGGGGGTTGATATGAGAAAAACTAATGCACTATTAGCACTGATTCTTGTCTTGGCGCTTGCCTTAACATTCGCCGCCTGCGATTTCGAATCCTTATTCAAAAATATATTTGAGAATACGGTGTGGCCTTATTCGGAGGACGGATTACAGGAAATAGCGCTAAACTATGCGGCAATCAATTCGGAAGAGCCTAATATGTTTGTTTATCAATGGGATATAACGGTTGACGATGGTACGCTTGATAATTTCAGTATGAAATATTACAAGGACACAAGCGGCGCGGCGCTCGTAGAAAAATTTGTGTATCAGAAAGGCGATTCGATTAAGACACTGCTTGCAATAGGCGATGAGTCATATTATATAGACGAGAACACAATGGCTGTTTTTAGGCAAAGCACACCGCTGTTTGCAGCACTTGAGAGTGCGCGGCTTTATGCGTTGGAGTTTGGAATAATCGAAGCAACGGATATGAGCATGCAGCCGCGTTGGACACTAGTCAGCAAGGAGGACACAGCTACTGCCCAAAATTACCAAGGGGAAAACGAAGTTTTTGTGAAATATGAGTACTCAAGCATTGAGCCTCAGTCCTCGGTAAAGAGTGTTTCCATGGATGTGTACTTTGTAAGAAAAATCGTTCCCATGATTGCTAGAATAGATTACTCTGTGGAGCAGGGCGGCTCTCATATTGCTGATGTCACGGTATTTATGATATGGGATAATACCGGTGCTTCCGAAAGCGACTTTGCTGCCCCAACGACAAGCGCAGGATATACATTTGAAGAGTAACGCATCTCTCTACTGCGCCGGCATTAATTTTGACGCAATTGCAGCTGACAATCGGGCGGTACTCTTAATTGGCACAGCTAGTTAATAAGTCAGCAGAGTAGCAGAGAGGCTTGATTATGCGCGCTTATATTTTGCCAGTATGCCAAAGGCATATTGACAAAATTTTGCTGTGCTATTATAATATGGTAGTAAATTAATTGGCGTATATGGCACGGTTGCTATTGCCAATTTTTCTTATTGATTGATAGCTTGCCGACCAGAGTAGGTCAACGGCTATGAGGAGTACTATATGCAGTTTGATGACAGCAAAAGGTTAGATGTGATTCCGATAGGCAGAGTAGCGATTGATTTTAACCCTATTGACTATTTTAAGACTCTTGCCGAAAGTGACAGCTACAAAAAATACCTCGGCGGTTCGCCGGCAAATACCGCTGTCGGACTTGCGCGCCTTGGCAAGAAGGTCGGCTTTGTCGCGAAGGTAAGCGATGACCGTTTTGGCGACTATGTAGTCGATTATTTTGCGAAGGAGGGAATTGACACCTCTAACATCTCCCGCGCGAAGAATGGAGAGAAGCTCGGCTTGACATTCACAGAGATACTTTCTCCCACCGAGAGCGGCATCCTGATGTACAGAGAAGGCGTGGCGGATTTGGCGCTCGAAGTCAACGACATTGACGAGAATTATATAAAAGATACCAAAATATTGCTGATATCGGGTACAGCGCTCTCAAAATCTCCCTCGAGGGAAGCGTGTATTAAGGCGCTGTATTTTGCTAAGCGCAACGGGGTTAAGGTTGTTTTTGACATCGATTATCGTCCGTATAGCTGGAATAACAAAGACGAAATTGCAATATATTACGCGATAGTAGCCGAAAAGAGCGATATCCTTATCGGCTCTAGAGAGGAGTTCGACTTGACTGAGGCTCTTATCGAGCCGGGCAGAGACGACAAGCAAAGCGCGGCGTACTGGTTGGGCAAGGGAAACCGTATCGTAATCATTAAGCACGGCAAGAAGGGCTCAACTGCGTATACCGCTGAGGGCAGCTACAGTATCAAGCCCTTCCCTGTCACCGCGTTGAAGTCATTCGGCGGCGGCGACGGTTATGGTTCGGCGTTCATAGCCGGATTGCTTGAGGGCAGAGACATAATGGATTGCTTAGAAAGAGGCAGCGCATCCGCTTCCATGCTGGTGAGCGCGCACGGCTGTTCGGACTTTATGCCGACCAATGCCGAGATAGATAGCTTTATTGTCAAGAGCAAGGCAGAATATGGCGAAATGATAGCGAGGGGTTAATATGTTTTCGTATCCTGCGTTTAACGATAAAGGCGAGCAAATAATTGCGTCTGCAGAGGGCATTAACGAAGAAATGTTAATGGATATCACCGTGTACAGACTGCAGGCGGGCGAGCAAAAATACTTTTTTGACGCATTTAAGGAAAGCGCTGTTTTGTTATTGAAAGGCAGTATTACATTTGAATATGACAATCTTAATCACCGCGCGATACGCAGGGACATGTTTGGTTTTTTGCCCTCTTGCCTGCATTTCAGCAGCGGCAAAGAGGTCAAAGTTATTGCGGACGCTTACAGCGAGATATTAGTACAAAAAACATATAATGAAGGGAGCTTCCCAACCAAGCTGTACTTGCCCGCCGATGTGGAGATATTCACCTCCTGCGGGGGCAAATGGGAGGATACGGCAAGGCGTGAGGTAATAACAATATTTGATTATGGCAACGCGCCCTATTCCAACATGGTGCTAGGTGAGATAATGGTGCCGCAGGGCAGATGGTTCAGTTACATTCCTCACAGTCATCCTCAGCCTGAGGTCTATTACTACCGAATGGAACGGCAGGAGGGCTTCGGGGCGTGTTTTATAGGCGATGAGGCATATATAATCAAGGACGGCAGTTGCGGAGCGTTTGTGGGTGGCAATACCCATGCGCAGGTTACCGCGCCGGGCTACCCGATGTATTGTTGTTGGATGATTCGTCACCTTGACGGCAATCCTTGGGAGCGTACTCGAATTGATGACGAAAGGTACACTTGGCTTTTGGAGCAATGAGCGCGATAATTGCGCTTTAACTGGAGGTAAAATGAAAACCGTAAGGCTTACAGCAGGTGAGGCTATAATTAGATTTTTGGACAATCAATATGTTTCGTATGACGGGGTTGTCGATAAATTTGTAGAACGCGCTTACACCATATTCGGGCACGGCTGTGTGCTGGGCGCAGGCGAGGCGCTTGCGCAGGCGAGCCACAGTATTAAGGTGATGCAGGGCAAGAACGAGCAGGCAATGGCTCATGCGGCAATAGCTTATGCTAAGCAAAGCAACCGCACTAGAATTATCCCTTGCTTTTCTTCAATCGGGCCCGGCGCTGCCAATATGGTTACCGCGGCGGCTACTGCCACTGTCAACAATATACCGCTGCTCCTCTTCCCCGGAGACACTTTCGCAACGCGTCAGCCTGACCCGGTACTGCAGCAGGTAGAGCAGCCATATGACCTCAATATAACAACCAATGACGCATTTCGGCCTGTGGTAAAGTTTTTTGACCGTATAACGCGGCCGGAGCTGGTTATGACCGCGCTGCTTAATGCTATGCGGGTGCTTCTTTCGCCTTCGGATACAGGAGCGGTATGTATTGCCCTGCCGCAGGACGTGCAGGGAGAAAGCTTTGCCTATCCCGCACAATTCTTTGACAAGCGGATTCATACCATTGTAAGACAACCCGTGGCGGCTGTGGAGCTGGAGGGCGTAGTAAAGGCAATATGCAGGTCAAAAAGACCTTTGATAATAGCAGGCGGCGGAGCAAGATACTCCAAGGCGGGCGAAGCTTTAGCGGCATTTGCCGAGCAGTTCAATATCCCGGTTGCCGAGACTCAGGCAGGCAAGAGCGTTTTGCCCTCCTCGCATTATCTTAATCTCGGAGGTGTTGGAGTAACCGGTAATATTGCCGCCAACACAATCGCTGAGAACGCAGATCTTATTATTGGATTGGGTACTAGGTTCAGCGACTTTACCACCGCCTCCAAATTCATATTTTCTGGAGCTAAGATTATTGCTATCAATGTCAGCGGCTATCACGCAATGAAGTTGGAAGCAATCAAATTGCTAGGCGATGCAAAATGCGCGCTCGAATCGCTCAAGACAGCGCTGGCGAGGAAAAAATACAGAAGCAAGTACGCGGACGAGGTAAAGCAGGCGAAGGCATTGTGGGAGCAAGAATACAAGCGTTTGAGCGCTATTGAATACGGCGACGGATTCCAAGCAGAAGTAGCAGAGCAAAGGGAAGGCACAGTAGAGGACTTTTATAAGAGCAGCGGAGGACGCGTCTGTCAGACCGCGGCGCTTGCTCTTATCAGAGAGATTATCGACAAGGACGCAATAGCAGTCGGCGCAAGCGGCAGTCTGCCCGGTTGCATGCAGAGAATGTGGACTACTGATGTAAAGGATACCTACAATATGGAGTACGGCTATTCTTGCATGGGATATGAGATAGCGGGAGCGCTGGGCTCTAAGCTTGCCGCTCCCGATCAGGAGACATACGCTTTCGCAGGAGACGGCAGCTTTTTGATGCTTCATTCGGAGATACATACTGCGCTGCAAGAGCGCGCAAAGATTAATGTGCTCTTATTCGATAACGGTGGCTTCGGTTGTATTAACAATCTCCAAATGGGCAGCGGAATAACAAGCGCTTGTACAGAATTCAGGTATCGCGACGGCAACGAGCAGATACCCAACGGCGAATACATTCCTGTCAATTATGCAAAAATCGCGGAAGGCTATGGGTGCAGCGCATACACTGCGGGTACAATGGCAGAACTCAAAGCGGCGCTTCTTGACAGCAAAAAGCAAGAGCGCTGTACATTGATTGATATTAAGGTATTGCCAAAGACCATGACGCACGGCTACGGTGGCTGGTGGAATACCGGCTGCTCTACCATGCCGAGAACAAAAACAGCCGAAGCAGTGTTAAAGACCAAAAAAGAAAGACTGGCAAAGGCAAGGAAGTATTGATTCAATTAAATAGTCTGCAGTGAATAAATTCTCTGAAAAAAAACAACAAAAAGTAAAAACAAAAAATATAATAAGGCAGGTTACGGTATGTTTGACAAAAAAAAGGTGAGGATAGGCATAGCTCCTATAGGTTGGACTAATGACGATATGCCCGATTTGGGCAAAGAGGTGACTTTTGAGCAATGCGTATCCGAAATGGCGCTTGCGAAATACAAAGGTACAGAGATTGGCAATAAGTATCCTTCAAAGACTAAAGAATTGAAAAAAGCGCTCAAGTTGAGGAAGCTCAAGATAGCTAACTGCTGGTTTTCGACTTACTTGACCACCGCGTCTTACGAAACTGTAGAAAAAGAATTCAGAAAAAAATGCAGGTTTCTTAAGTCGATGGGCGCAAAGGTTATCGGCGTGAGCGAGCAGGGCAATAGTATTCAGGGCACGGAACTTGCGGTATTTGACTGCAAATATAACATGAATGACGCTGAGTGGGCTAGACTCTGCGAAGGGCTAAACAAACTAGGTGAGGTAGCTGTCGAGTACGGCATATCCTTAACATACCACCATCACATGGGCACTGTTGTGCAGACCGAAGCGGAGATTGACCGTCTGATGAACAACACAAGTCCCTGCAAAGTGTCGTTGCTTTTTGATTCGGGTCATCTCGCCTACTGCGGAGAAGATTATCTCTCAGTACTCAAGAAGTACGCTTACCGCATAAAACATGTGCATCTTAAAGATATTCGTCCCGATAGGGTCAACTGGGTAAAGCAAAACGGCAAGAGCTTTCTTGAGGGAGTAAGAGCAGGCGCTTTCACTGTGCCCGGAGACGGCATAGTCGACTTTACGCGTATATTCAAGATACTGTCCGAAAGCGGCTACGCGGGCTGGTTGCTGGTTGAGGCAGAGCAAGACCCCGCAAAGGCGAATCCGCTTGAGTACGCTATAAAAGCGCGAAAATTTATCAAAGCGGTTGCAGGGCTGTAATTAAGGGTATTTTTCTCCATTAAGGAGTAAGGAAGGAGTAATATGATTAAAGTAGGAATTATCGGCGCAGGAAGAATAGGAAAGGTTCATTGTCAATCAATCGGCTACATTAAGGATGTGGTAGTAGAGGCTATTGCCGACCCCAAGATGACTGAGGAAACGAGAGCGTGGGCTAACAAAATAGGCATAAGCAAGGTATACGAGGACTACCGTGAAATACTTGGGGACGAAGAGATAACCGCGGTGCTGATTTGCTCATCCACGGATACGCACTCTGCAATATCCTTAGAG
>CAYTUT010000001.1:32801-41030 GCA_964441295.1 uncultured Christensenellaceae bacterium
AACCAATCATAAAGCACAGGCAATCGCAGCTGCAAGGGCAGGCAAGCATGTATTCTGCGAGAAGCCGGTTGACCACAATATCGGCAAAATATGCGAGGTTATGGACGCTCTTGCAAAGAGCAATGTTAAGTATCAAGTAGGCTTTAACCGCCGATTTGACCATAATTTTGCGGCGGCAAGAAAAGCGGTCAAAGACGGTAGAATTGGCGAACTTAACATTCTCAAGATAACCTCTCGCGATCCCGCCCCGCCACCTGTAAATTATATCGCCTGCAGCGGAGGACTGTTTCTTGATATGACTATCCACGATTTTGACATGGTCAGGTTTATGTCGGGCGCAGAGGTGGAGGAAGTATACGCAATAGGCGGCGTAATGGTTGACAGCGCAATCGGCGATGCCGGCGATATTGATACCGCCATTATTACAATGAAATTGAGTAACGGAGCGCTCGCAGTTATTGATAATTGCCGCCGTTCGAGCTATGGCTATGACCAAAGAGTGGAGGCATTCGGCGCAGACGGGCAGGTGGCTATTGCCAATGATACCGCCTCAACCGCCGTAATCTCCGATGCCGAAGGCGTAACGGCGGAAAAACCGCTGCTGTTCTTCCTCGAAAGATACATGCAAGCATATGTTAATGAGGTAGTTGCCTTTATCGATGCGATAAAAAAAGACGCGCCGGTTGAGGTCGGGATAGAAGATGGTTTGGCTCCCGTTATAATCGGACTCGCCGCGAAAAAATCGCTCGCAGAGGGAAGACCGGTAAAAACGGCGGAAATAAGAGAAGCGCACGGAATACGCTAAACAAACAAAATAGACAACAAAAAAAGCCCGTCAAGGGCTTTTTTGTTTTGTATATTGCTATCAGTTAAATTTGCCGCGGCTCATGTGCCCGGCAAGCTCGGCCTTGCTGCGCTGCTTGAGCACCCAAGCCTCGTCTCTTGCCTGCTTAAACAGAGCGACACAGGGCGGATCAAGGTCTATTGCAATACCTTCCTCGGCAAGCTTATAAAGCTTCATCGCTAGATCAACGATTTTCATATGTATATCGTTGGTGCGATCCGACATGTATATTTTTTTTGCTTCCTCTTCGGACAAAGCGCCAAATTTTTCCTTCGGGGCGCCGCATTTCGGACACTTGTCCGGCGCGCTGTCGCCCTCATGCACATATCCGCATACTGAACATTTCCATAACATAGTTAATACCTCCTCCTTAAAATACATTGTATATGGTGCTGTATATTGCAAGGACATTATATCACATTTTCAACAAATAATCAATAACGATTATTATGTTTGAAGAAAAAGAATAAATAATTGTAATAACAAAAATTGCACTGTAGTACAATTATGTATTGACATACTATTTTAGATGTGGTAATCTGTAATAAAGAAAAATGAGAGGTGCAAAATGGCAGAAATCAGCAAGGAAACGCGTCAAAGGCGTAAGCGGAACGCTACGCACTCCACCATAATGCATAATGCGAAGAAGCTTTTTGAAGAAAAGGGGCTTGGCAAGGTTACCATTGAGGAGATAACAGAGGCATCCGATATATCGCGCTCTACATTCTTTTCGCATTTTGACTCGGTTGATGCGCTGGTTGCGGAGATTGCGGATGTTGCGGTGAGCGATATAATCAACGCGCATAAGCAAAGCGGCGCAAGAGGCGCGGAGGGCATAATGATTTTGGCTGATAAGCTAATTGAGGATACCTGCCCTTATCCTAATCTGGCTGTAGAATTACTGCTCAACGGGATAGTCAAGTCAAGAGGGAAGACGCCTTTTTCGGAGTTCGAAAAATTGATTATAGCCGAACTGGCAAAGGCGGGCACATCTGAGCGCAAGTATAGCCGCAAGGAGCAGGCGGCGCTGATAATGGGAGCTTATTTCGGTACTGTATTTCAAAAGTTTATTCGCAATGATGCAGTATGGAAGGCGGAAGATATAAAGAAGTCGATACACAATCTAATCAATAATATAATAGGAGAGTAGAAGTATGAGCGAATATGGGATTAAGAATTGGCAACCGGCAAAAGAGATTAACGAGGCTTTGGTTAAGCTCACTAATCAGCCTATTTACAAGGTCAGTAAAGACTATTACAAGGAAGTCAGCAAGTACTTTGACGATAAGTGCAAGAAATCCAAGGAGATTACTGACGAGGCGAAGAAGTACATACCGGGCGGCGTACAGCATAATCTTGCATTTAACAAGCCTTTCCCTATCTGTGTGACTAAGGCAGAGGGAGCCTATCTTTATGATATTGACGGCAATTCTTACATAGATTTTTTGCAATCCGGCGGCCCAACAATATTAGGCAGCAATTATCCTGCAGTACGCGATGAAGCGATTAAGCTAATAGGCGAATGCGGTCCGGTAACCGGACTGTTCCACGAGGCGGAGCTGATGCTCGCTAAAGAAATCAACAAGCATATGCCTAATATCGAGATGTTCAGGATGCTTGGCTCGGGTACTGAGTCCGTAATGGCGGCAATACGCGTTGCAAGATGCGCCACCCGCAAAAAAAGGATAATCAAGGTTGGCGGCGCATATCACGGCTGGTCTGACCAAATGGTCTACGGGCTAAAAATACCCGGCTCAAGGTCTTTCATCGAGTCGCACGGGATTCCGTCCAAATGCTATGCGTTAACTGACGAAGTGCGTCCTAATGACCTCAATATGCTGGAAAAAATGCTCAAGCTCAACAAGCTTAGAGGCGGCACCGCGGCAGTAATAGTCGAGCCGGTAGGGCCGGAGAGCGGCACAAGACCGATTGACTTCGACTATAACAAGAATGTCCGCGCCCTATGCGACAAATACGGCTGCTTATTCATCTTTGACGAGGTTGTGACGGGTTTTCGCGTGGGCACAGGGGGTGCGCAGGGCTACTTCG
This sequence comes from uncultured Christensenellaceae bacterium, assembly GCA_964441295.1. Lineage (GTDB taxonomy): Bacteria > Bacillota > Clostridia > Christensenellales > CAG-1252 > SACC01. Next base: position 35,695 of record CAYTUT010000001.1, read on the forward strand.
GCGTGGTGCCTGACCTTACAATATTCGGCAAGGTTGTCGCCGGCGGCTATCCTTCTGCGGGCGGTGTCGGCGGCAAAAAGGAGTATGTCAGCGGAATGGCGGCAGGTGTTGCTACAATTATGAAGCGCGCTTATGTAGGCGGCACACTGGCGGCAAATCCTCTATCTGCGTATGCCGGTTATGTGGCAATCAAGACAATAGCGGAGACCAACGCTTGTGTTAAGGCGGGCGCGGCAGGCGACAAGCTGACCGCCGGACTTAAGGGGCTTGTTGATAAATACAAACTGCCATATGTGGTATATAATCAAGGTTCGATAGTACACTTAGAGTGCACGGGCGCTATGAGCTACGACTTCTCCTCGATGTTCTTGCCCAAGTCGCTATACAAGTTACTTAAGACCAAAAAATCCATTGTGGAAAGGAAGGAAGCAATGGAAGAAATGGGCGCGGCGTATACAGCCAACGGCATAATCACGCTCGCCGGCAGCAGGCTGTATACTTCGATGGCGACAACTGACAAGGTGGTTGACGAGGCATTGGCGAGGTTTGACAGAGTGTTTGCCCATGTGGAAAAAACAGGGCATTAATGCAGTGGTTATTGCTAGGGAGTGGTTATGAATGTAAAAAGAATATTGGAGCTGTTCAACGAATATTCCAACAGAATAAGGGAAAATATTGTGACCTGCGGCAAAACCGCAATGAGTATAAGGCTGGAGGACAAGATAGCTTTTGCCGCTAACGCCTGCAAGGAGAGCGCGCTCGAGGAAAAGGATATCGTGATAATATCAGTCGACGAGTCAGCGGATAATCAGCTAGCCGAACTGCACAGAAGAATATACAAAGTTGATAAGGCGGCGCAGGCAGTCATACATACAAATACTCCCTACGCACAGGCAATCGGGCAAGCGGGCATGCGGATACCTGCCGTTTTGGACGATACGGCGCAGATAATCGGTATAGATGTCCGTACTACCAAGGATAGCGTTGAAAGCATTTTGAAAGCGTTGAAAAAACGCAAGGGCGCAATTATTAAAGGCAGCGGAACAATTACATGCGGCAGATCGCTAGATGAGGCATATGCGGCATGCTTAGTGCTTGAAAAAGCTGCCAAGTGCTTTATATCCGCCAATATTCTAGGCGGATACAAGCGGATACCCTACATTGAAGCAGTATTGATGCATTTTATATATCAAAAAAAGTATAGCAAAGCCAATCAGAGTATGCTTCGCAGCAAAATTGAAAGTGACCGGCAGGAAACCGAGTCTATGGAAAACTGCAGCGGCCGAGAGATGGAGCTGCGCTGTAAGATTGTCGATGCCGGGATAAGACTGCTTAACAGCAATCTGGTGCAAGGCACTTGGGGCAACATCTCTATCAGACTGGACGACCAACACATGTTGATCACCCCGTCGGGTCTGGACTATTTGTCACTCAAACCCGCAGACATAGTCAAGGTTAACATTAACACCATGGAATACGAGGGCAAGCTAAAACCTTCCGGCGAAAAGGACATACACGCAATGCTTTTGAAGTCCCGCAAGGATATCAATGTCATAATGCACTCTCATCCCAATGAGTGCTCTGCATTTGCCGTATCGCGAAAGGAACTGCCGGTGGACAATGCGGATATGGAAAAATATGTCAAGGGAAGCGCAAGGGTAAGCAAATACGCTTTGCCTAGCACAATGGGGCTCGCAAAAGCGACGGTTGAGGCGATGCAGGGACGCAACGCATGCTTTATGGCGAACCATGGAATGCTTGCAGTGGGTGTCGATGTAGAGGATACATTCGAGTGTTGCAGGATAATGGAACATAGTGCAGGCGAGTATATCGACAATAAAGCCGCTGCGCTTGCCGCAGACGGCAAAACAAGCGAAGAAAAGCGCATCAAGGCGTTCGGAACAATTATTGGCAAGTAAAGCGCCGAGGGCGTGCAAAACAAGTCGGGATTAGCAAAATCTCGACTTGTTTGTTGCGCCGATTAACGGGTATTTTTGGGATAAAAAAAGTATATTGCAGTATTATAGGGATAATTTATTTTTGTTGTAAAAAATAGTTGATAAGGTGCAACGGTGGTGCTATAATGCTATCGCTGAACAGTCATACCGTACCAAAAATGCCTTATAATTGTTGGTGATTTTTTTCGGAGGAATCGATAATTACATGAAAAAATACTTGAAGAATTTCACGCCTGCGCTCTTTGTTTCACTAAGGGGCTATAATAAGCAAACCTTGCTTAAGGATCTTATTGCGGGCTTAATTGTCGGTATAATCGCATTGCCCTTGTCGCTGGCTTTGGCTATTGCGTCGGGCGCGGCGCCCGAGGTGGGACTTGTCACAGCAATAATAGGCGGCGGTATTGCGGCATTTATGACAGGTTGCCGCAATCAGGTATCAGGTCCGACTGCGGCATTTATTCCGATAGTGCTGTCCGTCGCGGCGTCTTGCGGGGCAAGCGGCTTTTTGACTGCAATATTTTTCGCGGGTGTTTTGCTGCTTGTCATGGGTTTTTTGAGATTGGGCAAATTGATTAATTACATAGCGTTGCCTATTATCGCCGGTTTTACGGCAGGTATTGCAGTATCGATATTTACCGGACAGTTTGCGGATTTTATGGGCTACGCGCCCGCTCCTAAGGAGTTTTTGGAAAAGATTATATACTACGCAACGGAGATACGCTCAGTCAATCTCATCACTATGGCAATAGGTATCTGCTGCGTGGCGATAATGCTGATACTGCCAAAGCTCAGCAGGAAGATCCCGGGCGCGCTTGTGGCTATTGTGTTCGCGGTAGCAATTAAACTCATATTCAATCCCGATATTGCTACAATCGGCAGCAGATTCGGCTCTTTGACGCTTAGCTTCAAGCTCAGGACATTGGACTTCGGCAATTTTTCAGCGCTGATTGTGCCAAGTATCTCAATAGCATTGCTGGCGGCGATTGAATCTTTGCTGTCTGCGAAGGCGGCTGACAGTATGACAAAGAGCGCGCATAACCCTAATGCCGAATTATTGTCCCAAGGGTTGGCAAATATCGGCTCGTCGCTTTTCGGAGGACTGCCGGTAACCGGCGCCATCGCAAGAACCAGCGCAAGTATCAAAAACGGTGGAGTAACTCCCGTTGCTACCGTAGTGCACGCGTTGTTTATATTGCTTGTGGGAGTGTTGCTGATGCCGTACGCTGTGCATATACCTCTAGTAGCGCTAGCGTCGGTACTTATTGTAGTATGCAAAAACATGATTAATGTCAAGGAACTCAAGAAGATTTTTGCGGGATCATCGCGAGATATAATACTATTCTTGACCGCTTTGGTGCTTACTGTAGTTTTTGACCTAGTGGTAGCGATAGCAAGCGGAATGGGCTTAGCGCTTCTCTGGGTTCTAACCGCTTACATTGTCTCAAGAATTAAGAAAGCACAGTACAAGCCCGTAATCAGCGTTGAAGAGAACGGCGATACGGCGGTGATAACGCTTAGCGGCGGGCTTAACTTCATTACGGACTCAAAATATAAGATAAAAGAAATCAACAGCGGGCTGCCCTTTGTTTTGATTGATGTAAGCCGCGTGCTGGACTTCGACCTGCAGGGCTTTATGGTGGTCGAACAACTTGTTAAGCGCATGCTGTATGAGGGCAAGGAAAGCGTGAGGCTTATCGGCAGCCCGCGCTGCGCGCGATACATATCAAGGATGGAATTTGACGATAAGGATAAGTTAGACCTAACAGATATTCTCATCGAGGAGAGCTCTGCGCTGACATTTACCGCAAGACACAAGGAAGCTGCCTCATGCGCTGCCGCTGATGCTGTTGAAGAGATAGCTTGCAAGTAGCGCGGCGCAAAGAGTACTCGCAAAACGATAAGCAGAAAGCGCCATTCCAAATAAAAACGGCTTGATAATAAGCCGTTTTTTCTTTAACGCCCTCCTCACGAGATGTTGCGCTGCCGCATCGCCGGCACTTTTCCCAACAGAGGGGGATTTCTTGATGTTATTTGTCATATAATTATTTCTACAATCTCGCCCTCAGAGCCCTTGATATCGACCAGCTTAAGCTTTCGGTGCTCCTTCTTATAATCTTTCAAAATATTATATATTGCCTTAGGGAGTTTGTTGAGTTGCGATAGCAGCATCGCAGCTTTCGCATTGTCCTCATCTCCTGCGTCCGGTTCAGCATCAGCTGCCTTGTCCGAGCCCGCCAGCTTTGCAAGCAGCGGCTTATATATTATGCTCCACTTTATGATAGCCAAAGGCAAGTATAGGGTGAGCCTAAAGCCCTTATCTCTAATCTTGATTTTCATATTACTCCACCACTATATGCACCTTGTCGCCGTCCGCGGTGTCCACGTCCACCAGATTGCCCACTAGACCTTGCTCGACAAGGGACATTATCTGCTTTAAGTCAATATTCTTGAGCGCCTGATTGCCGTTGAAGTCGGGCAAGTTGAGTCCCGTGTCAAGGCAAATCTTTACAAGCGCCAGCGGAACATTGATTCTCACCTTATCGCCGTTTTGAGTATCCACAATCACCCTTAGAATCATTTTGCTGGCATCCTTAGGCTCTTTGAGCGAAACTGCAGGCTCTTCCCCCATACCGTATATTTCATTGAGAGTAACCCCATACAATAATGCGATATCCTTAATCATTATCGGGTCGGGCAGGGTAGTGTCATTCTCCCACTTGCTGACCGCCTGTGCGCTAATACCCAACGCCTCGCCCACTTCCTCCTGGGTCAATCCCTTTGCCTTTCTCATTTTTGCGAGTCTTTGACCGAATTTGTTCTCCATAATTAATTCTCCTTTCGCTTTGATAATGATATTGTACCGCTTGAAGCCTAGGATTTTCCATACCCAAAAGGTTGAAAAAGGCAGTAAAAACTATCTATTTGGTTGAAACTAACTCAACCAACAAGTTAGTCCGTATAATTATAGCATATTCCGCGGCAACAATTCAATAATTAATAACAGCCCTAGTCGAATTGGGAAGAACTATCGTTTTGACGAACTACAAAAATTCTTTAATATGCTTGCAAAGCGAAAATAACGGTGCTATACTGGTAATACAAATTATCAAGGGCAATTGACTCAGCTGGTAGAGTGCCTCCGTCACATGGAGGAAGTCAGGGGTTCGAGTCCCTTATTGCCCACCAAGAGGCTTGCCAGTCAAGCCTTTTTTTGTAGGGACTCGAACCCGTCTAGGGATGTCGGCCAGTTCGCTCGTCCCTCGCTTCACCGCTTTGGCTATCGGCTTGCTACAAGCAACCCGACTTAACGCGTCGCGCCCTTATGCCCACCAAGAGGCTTGCCAGTCAAGCCTTTTTTTGTAGGGACTCGAACCCGTC
>CAYTUT010000001.1:41130-51607 GCA_964441295.1 uncultured Christensenellaceae bacterium
GCTATCGGCTTGCTACAAGCAACCCGACTTAACGCGTCGCGCCCTTATGCCCACCGCAGTGTAACTATCCGAACACCTTAGTCACTTAATACAGGGTTCGGATAGTTTTCTATTATTGCCAATCTATACGATGTTGGTAGGGCAAAAGCCAATGCGCAAATGTTGGGTAGAAAGGGATCTGAAACGCCGAATTGGGACTTTTTAAGAATTGTATTGACATTATCTTCCAAATAGGTTATATTTCTATAAATACGCTTGATGTTTTGAGACAATTATGGAGTGAAAAATTGTCGTTGTTTGGAAAAACTTTGACAAAGATAGGGTTTATCGGATCACAAAAGTTTTGAGAAAAGAGGGAGTATTATATGAGGAAAAATTCAATTTTGAAAGTGACAATGGTGTTCGTTTTTGCCGTTGTTATGTTATTGCTTTTTGCGCAGCCCAAAGTTGCAGTCGCTTCGGTACAGAAGAACAATAATTACCCCATCGTGCTTGTACATGGCTTCGCCGGTTGGGGCAACGACGAGATGCTAGGATACAATTACTGGGGCGGATTCGCTGATTTAGAGCGTATCATGAGCAACACCGGGCTGAAGACCTATGCGGTTGCAGTCGGTCCTTTCTCCAGCAACTGGGACAGAGCATGCGAGCTGTACGCGTATATCGTTGGCGGAACAGTCGACTACGGCAAGGCGCATTCGGAGAAGAACGGACATGCAAGATACGGCAAAACTTATCCGGGAGTATATCCGGAGTGGGGCAAAACAGTAGCCGGCAAGATCAACAAGATACATCTAGTAGGCCACAGCATGGGCGGCCAAACCGCGCGCACACTTGTCCAGCTATTGGAGCAGGGCTCCCAAGAAGAAAAGAATGCGACTCCCAGTGGACTCAGCCCGCTGTTCAGTGGCGGCAATTCGTGGGTGCATAGTGTGACAAGCATAGCAACACCGCATGACGGCACAACCATAGCGGACCAGTCCAAGCTGATGGACATTGCCAAAGGTTTGCTCTCAGCAGTAGGCGCGATGGCCGGAATCGGCAACGGCGCTTTGTATGACTTCAAGTTGGAGCAGTGGGGACTGAAGAAGAGCAGTCAGGAGAGTTATTCTAAATATGCTGAGCGCGTATGGAAAAGCTCTATATGGTCGGGTACTAAGGATTTCAGCACATGGGATTTGTGCACTGACGGCGCGGCGGCGCTTAATACCTGGGTCAAGGCGCAACCGAATGTTTACTATTTTTCATGGGCGACTTGCTCGACTAACAAAGCGCTGCTAAGCGATAAGCATCTGCCTGACCTCAACATGACGATAGTATTCTATCCGACTGCAATGCTAATGGGCAGCTACACAAGGAAGACAGCTAACCGTCCCGTAATTAACAATAAATGGTTCCCTAACGACGGCGTTGTCAATACAATCTCCCAAAACGGCCCTAAAAACAACTCAAGCGACCTGATAGTAAATTATACCGGAAAGGCGCAGGCAGGTAAGTGGAATTATATGGGTCTACTGGACAATACGGATCACATAAACAGCGTGGGACACCTCAAAAATATGAACAATTTTTATAAATCTCTTGTAACTCAACTGTACGCTCTCCCGGCTTAACATGCGGATTAAGGGCAAATCTAGCTTTAATTAACACCCAAAAGAAGGGGACAGGTCAGCCTGTCCCTTTTTGTGTGTCATAAGTTAGATGCATGCATTTTGGTGTAAACTGTCCTAACGAAGCACGCAATCGCCGTATTAAGCGCTCTTCCTCAATATTTCATCAATGGAATTGAGCCAAATTCGCAGTTAAGACGCCGAATTTGAATATTATTCATATCGGCGCAAAAAATAAGGCTATGAGATTGAGATTACTTAGAGTGTTTTTGCCGCTAATTTTCTTGTCATCCTGCATATTACCATTGGGCGCAGAGTGCGGCATAGTCGCAAAGGCGCAGGCTGACTATATCAAGTGGGTGGATTGCAATGTACCTTATGAGGTGTTGGTCAATGCCTACGAGTACGATGTGAAGTACCATAACAACGCAGAGACAGAGTTTAGCTTCGTGGAAGCGCTTGCATATCTTGCTACAAAGAATGGCAACAAATTCAATACAAAAAGGGACATTAAGGAGCTCAGCGACCTTGTGCACAAACTTAACGAGGGCAAAAAGATTGCGGACTTTTACGGCACCAACAAGTATTATAAGTATTATGTTGAGAGCTACAGCACTATTTTCGGTGAGTTTATCGGCGAATATGAGACAGATGGCACAAAAGGCTACGGGCTCAAAAATTATCATCCGTTTCCCAAGGGATACTGGTACACGCACTATGACGATTTCGGCGTATCCCGTTCGTACGGATTCAAGAGGAAGCATCTAGGACATGATTTGATGGGCTCGATAGGCACACCGATAATTGCAGTTGAGGGCGGTGTGGTCACTGACTTTGGCTGGAACAAGTACGGCGGCTGGCGGATAGGCATACGCTCCAATGATGGGAAGCGCTCATACTACTACGCGCATCTTAGAAAAAACAAGCCGTATGTCGAGGGCTTGCAGAAAGGCTCGGCAGTACAGGCGGGGGAAGTCATAGGATACCTCGGCGTTACCGGTTACAGCCGCAAAGAGAACGCCAATATGGGGTGCAAGCCGCATCTGCACCTTGGTATGCAGCTGATTTTTGACGAAAGTCAAATATCCGGCCCCAAAGAAATATGGATAGATTTGTACGATATCAGCAAATTTCTTTCGCACAACCGCGCTGCCGTAGCAAAAAGCGGCAATGACTATCAAAGCTCGGGATTAAAAAGAACGTTGTAATCAAAGTATTCTCCACGCGTCAATACCAGTTTGGTATTGACAGATACACCATTGTATGCAATAATTATTGTATTGTGGAGGGGAATATGGATAAAAAAATATTTAGCAATGCGGCTGAACGCACCTTTTTGGTCACTGGCGCATCGGGGTTTATCGGCAAAGAAGTAGTAAAGTATATACTTAGCGAGGGAGCAAAGGTTATTGCGGCGGATTTGAGGATTGCTCCGCAATTAAAAGCTATCGATAATCCAAGACTTGAGTTGTGGGAAATCAATCTAGTATCCGATTACAAGCTGCCTGCTGGCATTACCGATATTGTTCACGCCGCGGGTAAGGTCGCGGACTGGGGTTCGTACGAGAGTTTCTATAATATCAATGTCGCCGCTACCGAAAAGCTCATGAAAGCGGCGAAAAAGAACGGCGTAACCAATTTTTTATTCATTAGTTCAATAGATATACACGGCTTTTTCGGACATAACGCAGATACCGAAGACGGTGTGTATTATCCTTCAAAATGCTTCTACCCAAAGACCAAAATGATTGCCGAAAAGGCGGTTAGAGCTTATAACTCGCCCGATATGAAGACGGTTTGCATCCGTCCGTGCACCGTATACGGTCCGGGCGATACAACGGTACAGGGCCCGATTATGGACGCGATACTAAAAGGACAGATGGGTTTCATCAATAAAGGCAGGCATCTTATCTCGCGCATATACATATCAGATCTTGTGCAAGGACTTTGCAAAGCATTAGAGAAAGGTCACGGCGGCGATGCATATAACATCGTGTCCGGAGAGAAGATTAACTGGCTGGAATGGGTAGGCGCGATAGCGGAAGAATTGGGGGTTAAGACGCCTAAGACCACAGCGCCATACTGGGCGGCTATAACTATCGCCTCAATTATGGAGGGAACATTCAAACTATTCCGCGCAAAAAATCCTCCCATACTCACCAAAATGCGTATACAGCATGCAGGGCATGACTTCTATTTTGTGCCGGACAAGGCAAAAGCGGACTTAGGCTTTGCGCCCACTGTTAATTGGCGTGACGGCGTGAAACTGATGGTAGCAGAATACAAGCAAAGAAAGGGATTATAATAGTAGGCGAGTGCGCAATATGTGTTATTAATGGAATATAAAGCGCTTGTCGCGCCTTAAAAAACGGAGAATATCTCCGTTTTTTTTATACTCATTCTTGGCAAAATTATTCTCGATATAAACATTAATATAAGCATTCGATACAAGTGTTTGATATAAGCATTCGATATAAGTGTTTGGTACCAGAAAAACTGTATCAGTCAGCTCAGCTTACTTTTTTGCGCTTATCCAGCCGTTGTCGATATAGTGCTGATTATCAAGACTAGGTATGTCCTCAGTCTTAAGTACACCTTTGTGCATCAGTTTGCATATTAAAAACAATAACGAAACCTTGATACTTTTACGGGAGAATGGCTTTGCGCAGGCGACTCGTCCTGCCAGCTTTTTTGTCTTGTCCGCGAGCATCTTGTGATGCTTGCCGCTGATTTTGTTCCAAAAAATATCTCCCATCATGCCCGCTCCGCAGGTGAATATCCTAGATACCCCCATCCATGTCAGGCTGGTTATGACATCCTTTTGCGCCGAACCGTTGGGCGCGCCGACACTGTTGGTGATGATAACGGCGGTTTTGGAAAATATCGCAGGGTCGGGTCTATGTACCATCCAATGCACGCACAAATGGTCGAGCAAGGACTTGACCGAAGCGGGCGCGCGGAGAGCGTACACAGGATACGCGAATACAATAAGGTCTGCGGAGAGCATCGAAGCCCATATCGGCGCTGTTTTTGCATAATGAGGGCAGGTGTCCTCGCCTTTGAGAAAGCAATTTTTGCATCCCTCGCAAAACGGCGGTATATCCTTAGGATAATATTGTGTTATCTGATTGCCACTAACAAAATGCTCAAGAAACATCTCTTTCATGTGATAGGTGATACCGCGGATATTTGTACCATTAATGACTGCTATATTCATATTAAAGCTCCCCAAATTCGACTTGCGCTGATATATTATAACACAATTGTTGCAAAATCAATATATATTCTAGCGTCAACTATAAGACGGCTTCTCCGCACTGTTGAAATCAGCAAAAAAACCGCAAAAAACCAACGGATTGATGTAATATGTAGCTGATATCACATCAACGATTTTTCAAAATACTTATTCTTCTCGTCAAAAATGTATCCATTTGACAGCAAAACGCCAAGAGAGGCAGCATTGTCAGCCTCAGGCTGTACAATTATCCTCGCTGCATTCTCGATTGATTCGATTAGCTCGGTCAGTTGCTTGACGATTTTCTTTCCGTAGCCCTTTCCAAGATATGCTTCTTCGCCGATAAAATAATCGATACTGAATACTTCGCCTTTTGTGTCCACTCTATACCAGCTCTCCAACTCTCTTGCGTGATAACAGTCGTAATATTGGCAGAAGCCAATTTTTTCCTTGCCTGCCATAACTACAAAGTGCCGTATCCAAGAATAGTCGCCGTTCCTTCCTTCTATTTCTTTCAGCCATTCTTGTGGGTCGCCGTACCATTTTGATATATGGCTCTTGCCAAGCCATTCGGCAATCAAAGGCATATCGGCGTTCTCGACAGGACAAAATATCAGATTTTCCATATCCATTCCATTTCCTTTTATGTTAAATACCGCCCTTCATGCAAGGCGCAGCCGTTATGGATGCAACAAGCAAAGCCTGATGTCCATTTTATTGCAAAATTATACAGCCTGTAACCGTGACGGCGGTTATGCAGTTAGCGCGTTGATTGAATTGTCCAAAGGCCATGCTTTGCCTAGCTTTTAGCGGTGAAGTCCTATGATATCGAGTTGTTAGCGGGGGCTGTCTACAGTACGGGAATCGAAAGCGGTTTTTTTCTTGTGGGATACACAAAGTCAACAATAAGCTTCGTTGCGCCCGTACGGTCACCGTACCACTTGGTGACGGTTTCGTTATTCCAGATTTGCGTGGAGGTTTTTTGATAGCTGCTTATTTGTTCGCTGTAATACTCGAACTTATGGGGGATGCCCTTTTTGGCAGTAAGCGCAAAAGTATTGATATCAATACCTGCAATGCCTGCCCAGTCAAAAGAAAGGTCTTCGTTATAGCCAATAGCAAATTCGCAGTCAGTATAGGCGATTGATGTATCGTTGAGCGTATTAGCCAATATGTATTGCGCGGTCATTATCTGCTTGGAAAACCACTTTCTCCGCTCAGCCTTAAAGAGTGCCGAGGGAGCATCCGGGGTGTGACTTGCGTAATATGGAGAAATGCTGTATTCGGAGATATCAGCAGCCAATACGCCGTTAACCTTAACTGCGCTGACTGTTCCCCCGCTCGACCATATCTCTGTGACAGTTGTTGCGGCAAATACCGGGTTTTTGTACTTCGCATCCGAAAATACAGGGAGATTATTGTCGTCGTATTCGGGCAGTGTTATCGTTTCTATAGAATACTCTTCATCGGCGCACTTAATATATGTATAAGTTGCATTGATTTTTTCCCACATCTTGCCGCTTGACGGCATAATTCTGTCCGCGTAGTCAAAATTCTTGAGAGATTCGGAGTAATATGTAACAGTGTAAAAATATGAATCCGTATTGTTTAATTCTTCAAAGAAGTCAGTGTAACAGGAAGAAAACGCCAGCGCTTTGTCCTCGAGCAGAGCAAATGTCTGCTCTCTTGTCAGTTTGCCGGCGCAGCCGGTAGACAGCAGAACCACGAGCAGGAGGATGATTAAGGCGGACAGTGGTAATCGTCTTTTCATAATGATTGTCCTCCCTCAGCCGCTACGCCGCCGCAGTCGGTTTCGCGAAGCTCCGCCTCCCGCTTTACCGCAAGCCGTAATTGTATCTCCTTAATTCGTTGTTTGTTGAGTTTGTAGAACATAAGAGGCAATATGGACACTAAGTTAAGCACTGCGGGAATAATTGTGAATATCATAAACAGGCCTTCCTGAGCAAAGCTGTATTGCCATGGGTTGTGACTGTTAATAGTGGTCAGCGGGGTAGAGAAGAGGAAATAACTCAGCAATCCTGCGAGCAAGAAGTCCTTAAAGGCGCTTGCGACCTTGCTCCTTAGCGATACTATTGCAAAGCAGACTCCCTCCTGCCGTTTGCCCGTTTTGTCCTCCCAATAATCGAGGGTATCTATAGCCATAAGGTGGGGCACCACATTAAGCAGGCCTACCGGCAGCATAGCGACGAACATCAGCATAGAGGTGAGCCACCAGGGCACGCTGAAACCCACAAAGAACACGAGCGCCAAAGCCGCCGAATGGAAGATTGTAGCAAGGATAAACAGCTGTCTTGCGTCAAGCTTTTTTTTGAGCCGCGGGGCAAACAGCATACCTAGCATAGACGCAGCGGCTCCGGGGAGCGCGAAGGCAACATTTAATGCGCCGTTAAAGTATATATAGGTGACGATATATATTATACTTGCAGAGACCAGATTGCGGAAAAAAGTCAGCAAATTGGCAAAAATCATCGCCATGAACTGCTTGTTTTGGAAAAGATACTTGAAGCCGTCAAGAATTCGCGGCCGTTCCTTAGATGGAGGGATGCGTTCCTTGATGCTTAGCGCGCCCATCACAAGGAAAAACGGAGCGATTACGCCTATTGCAATGCCCATTATCATATAAGAGTTTTTCATATCCATAAACAGCGCAAACATCGAATACAATACCAGCGCGGACTGTTCGCCGATAGAGCCGATAACGCGGCTGACAGACACAATTTTGGTGCGTTCGTCGTTGTTGGGCGACGCAAGCGCCGGCAAGCCGTCAAGCGGGACGCCGACTAGCGTGCCAATAATACCGTACGTGATATATGTAACATACATATAGATTATTTTTGCTCCCATATTTAGCGAGGTGACAGGCATAAAAAGCAGCATGGTGATAATCCCGAAAGGCGCCGCGCCAAAAATCAAATAGGGACGCATTTTGCCCCATTTTGTATTGGTTTTGTCCACCAGCGTACCCATAAGAGGGTCATTGAGCCCGTCAAATATTTTTGCGATAAGAAACATCAGACCCACTCTTATAGGGTCAATACCCATAACCGCAGTATAGAAAATCAGCAAGTAGCCCTGAGTCAATCCAGTAATAGCTGCCGCCGCGAAGCGCGCCATGGAAAAGGTTATATAATCCCGTTTTTTGAGATATTTTTTTTCGATAAGATTTATAGGCTGTGCGATATTATTATTGGTCATTCAAGTTTTCCTTTATCTTTTTGTCAAAAAAATTACTTCTAGTATTGTCCAGGACGAAAGCGCCGGTACTGCTCCATGCCTGCAGCAGAGAGCCGTCAGGATGAAGCGGATTATAAAACTCCACCGGAGTATAGTTGCCCTTCTCGATATTGTATTCGAACCATCGTGTCAACGGATAGATGTAATCCATGCCGTAGAGCATCTTCGCGTAGGCATAAATATTGGAAAGGTAGGGCCAATCTCCGCCGTTGTGGTAGTAATAAGGCAGAGAGGACTTCTGTACCGTGGCTTTCGGATCTCCATAAACGGGATACACAGACAGCACGCCAAAATCGCCGCATGGCTGCTCCTTGTTATTACGGCTCTCAAGCAGCGCTTCCATTTTGGCGAGCATACTGACCGCCTTCTCTTTGTCGGCAATGCCAAAAAGCGCCGCAATTACCGTATCCACTGACAAATTGCCTTCTGTATACTCGGCGTTTTTGTAATTGATGTAGTAGCCCTTATCCTTATCCCATAGAATTTCGTTAATGGCGGCTTTTACCTTAAGGTGTTTGGTGTAATAGGCTTGCGCCGCGCGCTCATCTCCATATACTGACATTAGGGCGCTCATGCAATACAGCGCTCTCGCATAGAGTATTTCGTCGTATGTGACATAGCCGTTGCGGAATACGTTGTCGCACCAGTCACGGCGGTTGTAGGCACCCTTTTTGACGAGAAGCCCCGTTTCATCGGCGTGCTCTGACAGCTTGTCAAGCGCTTTTTGCGAGGTGGCAAGCACCGTGCGGCCCTTCACGCTGCAGGTCAAAATATCTTTGTTCCCTGTCGCTGCTATATAGTCATGTACAAGCATGGGAAGAAATGATGGGGAGTCGTAGTGGTCGCCCCAATGATTTTTGAAATTAAATTTTACGGCAGAAGGGCATTTTCCGTCTCTGCTCACGCCTCTTGTCAGCGTAATAATCTGGTTTTTTACCCAGTCCGGCTTGGTCTTCAGCGCGGCAAGCGCAGTCCAATAGCTGTCTCTATAATATGTGCGCGCCGGAAACTGGTATACAATACCCGCAAGAAAGCCCTTGAATTCGCCCAATTCTTTGTAGTTGGACAGACTGGAGTTTAATGATGAGGCGTAATAGGCAGCTAGCGCGCCGTCTTTTATGTGCAATGGGACGCTGTCTGCCAAATAATCGCAATACTCCTTGCTTTGCTTATCTGCAATATCAAAGCTGTTTAGGCATTCGGCGGCATCGCAGAAGGTGAGACTCTCTCTTGCTCCGGCGCTCACTACGTAGCGGAAAGTTTTACCCTCTCCCTTGCGTATGCTGCCTTTTAAGCAAAACTGATTAAAAAATTTGCGTTCGCATTCAAGACCGGTAAGAGCTGTGTCCGCGGCTACATCTATATAGTAGTCGCCAAGCACATTGCCGCGCAAGACAGACAAGCCGCCTTTAGCGCTGTCTTTGCTATTCCTTGATGATAGCTGACCTGCAACAAGCTTGAAAAGAGTGCGCGCGCTCAGTCTTGCAGAAAAAAGCTGCTGAAGATACGATAGATAATCAATGCCAAAGTTGACAGTCAGCGAAAATTCGGTGTCCTTGTCGGCAGTGACTGATATTTCGTTGTATACAGCGTTGTTGCCGTTATCCAAAAACTGATGTGCGCAGACCGACGCTCCATTATACGAAAAAGAGGTTTTTTGCGCTCTTCCAAGCATTGCAATCTGCTTTTCGCCACTGTAATCAAACGGCTTTCCGTTGATGCAAAATATTGCGTAGTAAGAGGAAAAAACCGAAAAATTATTCATTACGGCATACTTGGAGATGCCCCCTAAGCCGTCGAATTGAGCGGTTATACGGTTGTTGCTGACATCGTATTTTACTCTTTTGCCGGCTTGTTCGGTTACGATTATCGCCGCTTTTTCATAACTATGCATTTTTGCTCCTTTTATGCGATGTATATGGGACTGGTTACGCCTATCACTCCGCAATATCCGTCAGCCTCGCCTACAATCTCGGCAACAACATAGCCCGGGCAAACATCCGCGGCGAGTTCGGCACTGCTGCCGTCAAAGCGGGCGTGCACACTGCCTTTCAGGCATATGCCGTAGGGCTTGATGCGGTATTTTTTGCAAAAGTCGTTGTCAGTGTCAATGTTCACTTTTATTATTGCCTTGCCGCTCTTTGCCGTGTCTCCTATATGGAAGACTTCGGTATCGTTGACTATACAAAAATTGATTTCGAAGCAAAGAGAAGCGTAGGTTCGGCCTTTAAGTATTGCGGTAACAGCATTGGAAGCTGATATTTCCGCTTCAATACCAAGATAAGTGGCTCCGTACACCGGGCAGGATGAATCCTTGTTGTGCCAATCATAGCCGTATACGGCGGCTATTCTGAAGCCTTTATCTAAAAGCGCGTAC
>CAYTUT010000002.1:0-33473 GCA_964441295.1 uncultured Christensenellaceae bacterium
AACTCTCTTCATGGCATGTTCTTTGACGAATTGATAGCCCTTGCGGTGCGCGCTCTCCCATTCTCCTGTAAACACCGCCGATATGCGGTTGTCAAGATTCATTGCGACATTGACAATAAAGTCGGGATTGACAATCGAGGCGCCCTCTCGGATATTCTCCCATACCGGATTGCCCGATGTAATGCCCCAGGTTGCCTGCGGTGAGATGATTCGGGCGGCATTGTGGTTGCGCATTATGCTTTGAATATCGCTTAGCCCCGGCAATATCGCCTTTGGCCCACCGCTAAAACCGGCGAAAAAATGCGGCTCAATAAAACCCGTGCATATCTTCAGGTCGGCGTTGAGAAACTCGCTGTTGATGTACAGCTTGTTGCCGTCTGCAAAGTCGCCGGCGTATCCCATTGTGGAATAGTCAAAGCTGTTATGCTGGACGCACCTGTAGTTTTGCGCAACCTCCGCGGTAAGCATAGCGCACAACTCAGCCTCTGTCTGCGGGCGGTGGCTTCCCGTCATATTCACAAGGACGATATTCTCCTTCCTTATGCCTAACGCAAGCAATTCATTAAGCAGTACGGGTATAATGATGTGATTGGGCGTTGCGCGCGTTATGTCGGTATGCGCTATCGCAACGGTCTTTCTGCCCAAAGTTAGTTCCCTCAGTCCGGCTCCAAAATCCGGAGCGTACAACTTTTGCCTGATTACCTCCCGGGGATTATCTGCAGCTATCTGCGCTGAAGGAAAAAAAACATCCGCCCTGTCTATGTCTATGTTTATTCCGCTTTTTCCGTAATCCAGCTGTATGTTCATTTTTTCACATTCCCGTCGAAAAACTCGACCATATCCTTGATGACTATATCCTTATCAATATCCGATGTCAGCTCGTGACGCGCATCCTCGTAAAGCTTCATTCTTACATTAAGGCCAAGCTGATTATACGCATCATATAGTTTTTGCACTTTCCTGCCCATTGCGCCCAAGGGATCCCTCGAACCACTTATCATAAAGATAGGCAATGCTTTGCTTATCCTTGCCAATGCGCTCTTTTTGTAAGCTTTTTGCAACCCCCTCATCATGGAGTAGTAAAACCCATGGGTCATAATGAAGTTGCAATAGGGGTCATCGTTGTACAGCGCCACCTTTTCCATATCGCGGTTAAGCCACGCATTATCAATCCCGTCTTGCAAAAAGGGCTTGTTATTGGCGACAAAAGTCATCTTAAACAGCATATGGTTGGGCTGGTCCATTCTGTATTTTGCCCTTTGCAGCGCAGTAAGCAGCTTGCCGAAAACCAGCTTTGCCCCGCCCATATGCGCCGAACCGGAGAGAATCAATCCGTCCAAAAGCTCAGCTTGACGCGTGATATATGACTGCGCCAAAAAAGAACCGTAGCTGTGAGCGAAAAGCTGAACAGGCAAGTTGAATCTGGACTTGAGCATTTTGGTTATCTCGATTTCATCAAGTACGTTTTCCTCGAAGTTGTTTTTGCCTGCTTTACCCAGATTATCCATCCCTGCAGTGTCGCCGTGCGGACGATGGTCATCTCCGTAGGCGATATAGCCGTATCTGTTGAGCTCCTGTCCCAGCTCCATATATCTTTTCATGTGAGAGGTCATTCCGTGAAGTATCTGCACAACCCCTTTCGGGTTAACAACATCATCCCACAAGAAGCAGGCAAGCTCCTTGCCGTCATAGCTTATAAAAGTCTCTTTTTTCATATTTCCCCTATTCCTTAATTTGCTACGAACAATTATACAATATTAGCGCGCATTAATCAATACCTGCGCTTCCATTTGAAGCGCCAAATAATTATTATGCAAAGCACAGCCGGTATTGGGTAACTAGCCGTTAGGGAATAGTCATCGGTATGCCTTGATACTTCATTGCTGCAAGCCTTTTTTGCAAGTGTTAATCCCTGACGGCAATAAAAAAGCGGTGGATAATGCTCCCCCGCCCTTTGCTGTGTCAAATATATACGGCTATAGCCAAAAGACCAAGTATAATGGATTATTGCACATTAATAAATCTTTCTTAGATAGTTCAAGCTGTACTCAATGCTTTTGAAAGGATTAGGGGACAAGTCAAGCTCTACGACCGCGTTCTTTATGCCTGCCTGCTCCGAACAATGCAAAATATTCCCGAAGTTCAGCGCGCCCTTTCCGATAGCGCGAAACACCGGCACTCCCAGTATTTTTTTATAATCCTTGAGATGCAGGGTGCTGACACGGCCTTTGAGGCGCCTGATATACGCCTCGGGGTCATAGCCGCCGACCTTAATCCAAAAGGTGTCGGGTATAAAATGCACGTCGCCAAGCGTGTTTTCAATCATATAATCGTATATAATCTCACCGTCTGCGCGCTTGAACTCAAAGTGATGGTTATGATATGCAATATTCATACCGAATTTTTTGAGCTTCTCGGCAGTGGTGTTCAATATCTCTACAAAACGGCGTATGTCGTCAAGCTTCCCGGTTCGGAAAACTTTCGGCATCATGCCTATACCGATGCTCCGACAGTTAAACTCGGCATGCTCCTCTGCGAGACGCTCCAAGTCATCGACAATGCGCTTGTATGGAGAGTGAGTAATACATATTGGCAGTCTGTTATCGTCGGAAATCCTTTTGAGCTCGGCACTTGAGAGCGCCGCGCCCCCCGATACCTGCACTACCTCGGCAGAAAGCGCTTTAACTCTAGCAAAGACTGCCGCCATGCTTGCCGCATCCTTAATATACTTCCTCAGCGAGTACAGCTGAACGCCTATTTTGATTTTTTCCATATTCACTCTCCCCACCCGCTCAAAGCGCTTATTGCCGCTAAGCGCGGACATTAATCTCTGTTCTCAAAATAGCTTCTCAAGACTGCTTCCTTTTCTATCTGCAGTTCTGCCAGCTTCTTCTTGTTAAGCGGATATAGGAACCACAATACAAAAAACATCAGCAAAAACATAACCGCGGGAATCAGCACCGCAAGATCATACATCTTGTAGAGCGTGGAAGCCGCCTGAACGGCGCTATCTTTATCATAGGCTATCCAAATCAGCGCGGCATTAGCTAGTATCGCGGCGATTGTGTGCCCCAGCTTTCTTGTAAAGCTGTATACAGCGTAGCTCGTCGCATCCTCTCTCGTGCCTATCTTTACCTCGTTGTAGTCAATAGCGTCAGTGACAAGCGCCCAGACCTGCAGAAGGAAAAGCGCCGTGCCGAGCCCAGAAAAGAAGCACAGCGCAAGGAAGATATAGGGATTGGATGTCTTGAGGAAAAATAGCACAAAATTGGCAATTGCGGCAAGCAGCATACCCAATGCGCAGATCTCCTTTTTGCCAGCTGCTGCAATAATCTTCTGAGCTACAAAAATTAATATGACCATGGGCGCATATGTCGTCAGTGTCACCAAAAAATACAAGCCCGGCGAATTGAAATAGTCTTTGAACAGATATAAATAGTAGCTCTGCATAAACATTTGACCTGCTATCATCAGCATTGACGCTATGCAAATTACTAAAAACGGGCGGCTTTTGAAAAGACTTTTTACGATTCTTGCAGTATCGCCCTTTTGCCTTACTGCAGGAGGCGCGGTCTGCACTCTTTCCCTTGTCCATCTGTACGAGAAATAAAAAGCGACAATGGACAACACCGCCATAATCGAGACACCGATAATTAATCGCGGATAGTTGACCTCGCTTGCCTCCTTACCGTCCACAACGACCTTGACAATGCAAAAGCTCGAAAGGAATATTGCGGGCAGACCGCCTATTCCAGAGCCGATAGCGCGAAAAACGGATAGGGAGGAGCGCTCCTTTTCGTTAGTTGTTATTACCGATGCAAGCGAGCCGTAGGGGATATTAACAGCAGTATAGAGCATACCGTACACTATATATGTGACCGTAGCAAAAATAAAGTATCCCGTCACGCTAAGCCCGGGAATCTTAATAAACATAAGCACCGTGCTCAAAGCGAGCGGATAGGATATCCACACCAGCCATGGTCTGTATCTGCCGTTTTTGCCCACTTTTTTGCTGTCTACTACCCTGCCCCAAATCGTGTCGTTGACCGCGTCCCAAAGCCGCGCCACGGTAAAGAGTATCATGAGCCAGCCCGGGTCAATTTTGAGCACATCGGTATAATAGGTCTGCAATATCGATGTGACCAGCCCGAAAGACATCAAGCAGGCAAAATCGCCCAACGCGTAGCCGATTTTGTCCACAAACTTTATGCCGCTTGTCCTCTCTATGTACGAATCGGAGCTCTCCTTGGCGCTAATTGCTCCCGTCTCCTGTTTTATGCCGTCATTCATTGCGGTTTTAGTGCTTGACGCCGCTTTTGGCTTCCAGCTTTTTGCACTTTTCCAGCTCGGATATAAACAGCTCTTCGTCAAGCGGTATGCTTACTTCTCTTCTGAGCCAGCCCGAAAGATGTATAGCGTTGGAAAATGTCAGCCCGATTATGCCCTCACTGCCGGGGGCTATAAAGTTGTTGTCACGCCTTAGCAGCACATCGGTAAAGTTTTTGATAACGCCCATATGCTGAATCGGATACTTAAAAGGCCTAAGATACCTTTCGAGCCCGCGGTATGTGTACTTGGTCGTTGCGGGCTTGCCCATAAAGACCTCGTTAACCCTACTGAATTCGGGCTCAGGCACTGTATTTTTGGTAAAGGTCAGCTTGCCTCTTTCAATTACTATCTTGCCGCCGTCGCCTGTAATCTCGAGACGGTTGGTGCCGGGAGCGTCATGCGTCGAAGTAATAAAAACTCCCGTCGCGCCGTTGGCAAACTTGCAATAGGCGGTAACATCGTTCTCTACATTTATCTCTCTGCAACGGGTGCTGATTGTACTCATTACCGATACGGGCAGTCCTGCAAGCCAGGTGAACAAGTCCAGTTGATGCGGACACTGATTAATCAATACTCCGCCGCCCTCGCCCCACCAGGTGCCTCTCCAGCCGCCCTGCGCGTAATAGGCTCTCGGACGGTACCAGTTGGTGATTATCCACACAATACGCTTCAACTCGCCGAGCGCGCCTCCCGCTATCAGCTCCTTCGCTTTAATGTACAGAGGGTTTGTGCGCTGATTGAACATCATGCCAAATAGCTGATTGGGATATTTTTTTGCCTCCTCGTTAAGCTCTCTAACCTGCTTTGTGTACACACCCGCGGGCTTGTCGCACAAGACATGCAATCCCTTTCGGAATGCGGCAATCGATATTTCGGGATGAAAATAATGAGGTGTGACTACCATAACGGCATCAATTAGCCCGCTTTCGAACATTTTGTTGTAGTCGTCAAATACCTCTACGCCGGCAAGCTTTGCCTTCGCCCAGGCTCTTCTCTCTTCGGATATGTCGCACACGGCGGCAAGCTCCGCTCCCTTTATAAACCGTCTTAATTTGGTAAAAAGCGTGGTGTAATACGCGCCTTGCTTGCCAATACCCACTATCCCGTATCTTACTTTATCCATACGCCCTCCGGTTACTTTATTTCGCTGATCAATTTTTGCAGATTCTTATACTGCCAAACAAAAACCTCTTTGCCCGATACTTTCTTATAGAAAGGTACACCCATGTCCTTATCAATCTTCCTGAATGCTCTAAAAAAGCCATTGAGTATAAGCGGCATAAAAGGCACAAAATATACCGGAAGCTTCATTATCGAATACTTCAGGGTGTGCGGCTCCATGGTCAAAAAGCCGTTATAGCCGCTTTGCTTGATTTCTCTAAGAATAGTACTGTACCCGCCAAGCCCTGTACCTACGGGCACCTCCACCTTGTACTTTGAACAATCCTTGATATGATAATACACCGTGTATCCTTTGAGCATATCAAATGCCTTGAGCGGCTCGATATCGCACTGCACATAATTGGATGCGTCGAAGCACAGCACAAAATCAGGATTATCGATATCCTTGTAAAGCCTGATTACCCTTTCTGGCACATCTCCGTACACCTTCTTTTCGTTCTCATGCATTAGCTTTACACCGCTGTTTTCAGCAATTTTTAAGAATTCGCGAAGCTTTGCTACAACCTTATCATGGCACGAATCAGGATTCTGCTTACCATAGAAAAAGGAAAAAATACGGATATACCCGCAATTCATGGCCTGCGCTATCTTGATTAGCTCGCCGAGCTGTTTTTTCTGCCGCTCGAATCCTTCCTCGTCATCTATGCCTACCTTACCGATTGGAGAGCCGATGGAAGAAAACTTGATACCGTTATCGTCAAGGACGGGCTTTATGTCGCGGACAAACTCATCGGCAGTGTAATTGGCGATATTCTTGCCGTTGACGGTGCGCGGACACATATAACTTTCGCCGAATTCTTTAATCGCTTCTATCTGCTTACTCAAATCACCGCTGATTTCATCATAAAAACCCGAAATAATAAACTTGCTCATAATGCACCTCTTCTATATATTCTTTTCTTGTTCTTGCTTTTCAGCAAGCTTTATGTCGTATTCCCTGTCGTCAATAGGCAGTGTTATCTCCCTCTTGCTCCATTCGGAGAGATAAATTGCGTTAATCAACTCAACCGCCGCCTGTCCCTCGTCCGCTCTTGCAAGCATGTCGCCTTTGCCTGACACCGCGGCTGCAAATGCCCTTACCGAGCGCAGCTGCTGACCCAGCGCAATGTCGCGGATACCGCGGATTATGCCGTATGAATACACCTTCTTGACGCTCGGCGCAAAGCCGTAGCCGAACTTTGTTGTCGCGTTAACCTCTTTTTCGCTCTTATGCGACCATACACGCATATTAAAAGGCGTGATAAAGATTTTGCCCTTGTCACAAGCTATCTCCAGTCTGTTGGTACCCTTCAGCTCGTGTGAAGAAGCCGAAAACATACAATTAAAACCCTTGTATCTGAGTATTGCGGAGACATCGTTCTCCACAGTTATGCGGCGATTGACCGTCTTGCACTCAGCATACACCGACTCGGGCATACCGATAAGCCATTGCAGAATGTCGAGCTGATGCACGCACTGGTTAAGCAGACAACCTCCGCCCTCGCCTGTATAACTTGCGCGCCATCCGCCCTCGTTGTAGTATGCTTGAGAGCGGTACCAGTCAGTGATGACAAAATCCGCTCTTTGAATAGCGCCCAGCGCCCCGCTGTCCAGCAGACTCTTTGCTTTGCAATACAATCTGTTGGACCTTTGGTTGTATGATACCCCTACCTTAACCTTTGGAAACTGTTTTGCGGTATCCACAAGCTTTTTGCATGCTGATACGGTAACTGCAAGCGGCTTTTCTATAAGGGTATTGACACCCTTTTTTATGCAATACTCGGCAATTACGGTATGTGAAAAATGCTCGGTCACTATAATTACGCCGTCCAAAACTTCTTTATCAAGCATCTCCTTGTAATCTGTGTAGCGGTTGGCTTTTTTTGCATATGTTTTGCACCACTCGAGGGCTTCCGCGCTTATGTCGCATACCGCGGTAAGCCTTACTCCGCGGGCAAAGCCGCGCGCTAGATTAAAAGCGTGGCGCTTACCCATTCTGCCTATTCCAATTATCGCAAAGTTAAGCATAAATCGACCTCATATTTTTGTCGTGTACAATTTAGCATAACAGCTATTCGCTGATACCGCTATACTCCGCTGTACGCGCTGAATCCGCCATCTATCGGCAAGACCACGCCAGTAATAAAGCCCGCTTCGCTCTCCGAGAGCAGCAGCTTGACGGCACCGAGTAATTCGTCTATTTCGCCAAAACGCCCCATAGGAGTAGCCGCAAGTATTTTGCCCGTGCGAGGAGTGGGCGTACCGTCCTCGTTATAGAGCAGCGCGCGGTTTTGATTAGTCACAAAAAAGCCGGGGGCTATTGCATTAACCCGTATCCCCGATTTAGCAAAATGCACGGCGAGCCACTCGGTAAAGTTGCTAACCGCCGCCTTTGCGCCGCTGTACGCGGGGATTTTTGTGAGCGGGGCAAATGCGTTCATGGATGAAATATTGAGTATTGAGCAGCCTTTTTTGCCCAGCATATCTTTTGCAAAAACCTGCGTGGGTAAAAATGTGCCCAAAAAATTAAGGTCAAACACGAATCTCACGCCGTTTTCGTCAAGGGCGAAAAAATCCTTGTCATAGCTCTTTCCCGGCTCGCAATACTCGTTATCGGTAGTTGCCCGTGGATTGTTGCCGCCCGCGCCGTTGATTAATATGTCCGCGGTGCCTATGTCTTGCAGTATTGCCTCGCGCGCTTGCAGTAAGGACTGTTTTTGCAGTACATTCGCCGCATATGCCTTGGCAATGCCGCCGTTACCAGTTATTGTGTCCGCCATAGCCTGCGCGGCGGCTTGATTAAGGTCAAGCAAAGCGACCTTCGCGCCCAGCAAGGCTAATGCCTCCGCCACTCTGCCGCAGATAATACCGCCTGCGCCTGTTATTACTGCTACTTTGCCCTCAACACCGCAATCAAAACCTCTGTTCATAATTCTCTCCTCAATCCCGCTCGGCATCGCGCCGACGCATAACCCCAATGCAATAATGCTTTACTTCTTCAATACTGAGCTGAGCGCCGCCCAAGCGCCGTTGATGTAAGTTGCGCCCAAAGCGCGGTCAAAAAGACCGTAGCCCGGCTTGCCCGCTTCGCCCCATATCATTCTACCATGGTCCGGACGGATATATCCAGTGAAGTTTTCCTCTACCAGCGCGCGAATTATGCCGATAACATCCAATGAGCCGTATTTTTCATCGTGCGCCGTCTCCTCAAAGCCGCCCTCAACCAGCTTGATATTGCGTATGTGCATAAAGTGGATTCTGCCCGCTTTTGCATACTTTTTTACCAGCTTGACCATATCGTTATCCGTGCTTACCCCCAAAGAACCCGTGCAAAAGGTCAAGCCGTTGTTGGGACTGCTGTTAAGCGCCAAAAATCTGTCAATATTTTCTTCATTGGTAATAATCCGCGGCAGACCAAAGATATCCCAAGGCGGGTCATCAGGGTGTATTGCCATATTGACGCCGTACTCCTCTGCAACGGGTATAACACTATCCAAAAAATATTTGACATTGCCGAAAAGCTTATCCTTGTCAATCTTCGCGTACTGCTCGAATAATCTTGCAAGCTCATCCTTCTTGTAGCTGCTGTCCCAGCCGGGCAAAGACAGCTCGCCGGTCAAAGGATTCATCTTCTCCAACTGCTCCTTGTAATATACCAATGAAGTAGAGCCGTCTTTTGCGACCTTGTCAAGCTGCGTGCGCGTCCAGTCAAACACGGGCATAAAGTTGTAGCAGATGCACTTGACGCCAGCGGCTCCAAGACGCCTGATATTTTCTCTATACGCATCGATATACCTATCTCTTGACGGCAGCCCCAGCTTAATATCCTCGTGTACGGGGACGCTCTCAATGACATCCATAACAAGCCCGTTACTCTCAACCTGCTCTTTAAGCCTTTTGATACTTTGCTCCGGCCATACCTCTCCGACAGGCACACTGTAGACCGCGGTCACAATACTGTGCATGCTGGGTATCTGGCTAATGTATCTTAGGCTTATCGGATCGCTCTCACCGTACCAGCGAAATGCCAATTTCATATATCTGCCCCCTTCAAAAAATAGTTGACTGCGTTATCATAACATATATCCTTGACCAGCTTTTCAAGCATATCGGTATCATCAGGATACTCGCCTTTCTCCACCCATTCACCGATTATATCGCAAAGTATTCTGCGAAAATAATCGTGGCGCGCATACGAGGTAAAACTTCTCGAATCAGTGAGCATGCCGTTGAAGAGCCCCAGACCACCCGTTGAGGCAAGTATCCTAAGCTGCTCCCTTATCCCGTCACGGTGATCCAAGAACCACCAGGCCGCGCCAAGCTGCATTTTGCCCTTTACCTCTCCCGCAAAATCTCCGGCAAGCGTGGACAAAGGATAATATGAGTTGGGATTGAGAGTATATACAACAGTCTTAGGGAGTCCGCCCTCGCGCTCGACGCTGTCAAACAGCCGCGCAGCAGCCGTAATATCTATCGCGTTGCCCACGCTGTCAATTCCGGTATCCGCTCCCAGCGCGCTAAACCTTCTGCTGTTGACATTGCGTATCACGCCGGTATGCAGCTGCATAACCATACCCTTAGCGGCGAACATGGATGCCAATGCCTTAATAAGCGCGAATTTGTACTCCTCGATGTCGCTCGCTAAGCTTTTTTCTCCCTTCAACGCCGCCTTCAGCGCTCTGTCTGCGGCCGAAGTATCCCCGTGCCCTTTCGGGAAGTCCTCGATGGCAATATCCGCCGCGACCGCTCCATTAATGCAAAAATAGTCCAATCTTTTGCCCAACGCGCCAAGCAAGCTATCAAAATCCGATATGCCGGCATTCGCGCTATCCGCCAGCTTAAAAATATATGCCGCAAAGCCTTCTTTCTCAATATTTACCGCCGCATCCGGCCTGAAGCAAGGCAAAACTTTGAACGGCAACGGCTCTTTTTGCAACAATAAATGATATTCCAGACTGTCCGACGGGTCGTCTGTGGTAACAACAGCCTTGACCGCCGAGCGCGCAATGAGTTGCTGCGCGGAAAAGCTCCCGTCCGCCATTATCTTGAGGGTCTTCGACCATATTTTCTCCGCATTATCAGAGCATATCGGCAACGCGATGTCAAAATAACGCTTCAGCTCAAGATGCGCCCAATGATACACGGGATTGCCTATGAAGGCGGGTAACGCCTCAGCAAATCTCAAAAATTTTTCTTTAGGCGCGGCGCTTCCGGTGATATATTGTTCGTCAATACCGAATGCCCGCATAATACGCCACTTGTAATGGTCACCTTCAAGCCACAGCTCGGTTAGGTTGTAAAACACTTTGTCCTTATATATTTCAAACGGACTCAAGTGGCAATGATAATCAAAAATCGGCATGGAAGCCGCGGTCTTGTATAACTTGCGCGCAGTCAAATTATTCAGCAAAAAACTATCCGCCATAAATGGAGTCATATAGCACCTCATGATAAATTATATCATACATTTTTTTGTCAGTATATATATATTATTGCTAAAAAACTTGTAAAAATTGCTACGGCATGATACAATCAATATAATATATTGCCCAAAACTGCAACAAAGACAAGGAGTGATATGAAAAATTCGCCCGCCCTTGCGCACTGGAAATCCTCTCAACTAATGAACAACAACGACTACGAAATCGCTTTCTATAAGGACAAGGATTTTAAGAAGGTCAGTCTGCACAGCCACGATTTTTACGAGCTGTACTTTTTTATCAACGGCAATGCAAGCTATATTATCGAGGATTCGTATTACACCTTGCAATCGGGGGATATATTGCTGATATCTCCGAGAGATTTGCACCAGCTGGATATTAATGATGCCAAAGCCACTTATGAGCGCATCGTATTATGGCTCAATCCAAGATACCTCAAAGAGCTTAGCACGCCAAAAACCAATCTTGCCGAGTGCTTTGAGCTGAGTTATAAATGCAAAAACTACCTTATCAGAGATTATCCGCTATCCGAAACTATCAAAACTGATTTGGAAGAATTGTGCGCATATAGCTCTTCCGGTGAATTCGGCGCCGATGTTGCTGCCGAAATCTTAATACGGAGAGTTCTCTTGAGGCTTGCGGTTCACGCTAGGTCCGCCGATTGCGGCAATGGTCAGCGCAATCTGTCAGCCGTGTCAAAAACAATGAATTATATTTGCGAAAACATTGACGGTCAGCTCTCGCTCGACAATATCGCCGAAGCGATGTTTATAAGCAAATTCCATTTGTCACGCATTTTTAAGAAAGAGACAAATACGACGATACACCAGTATATACTCAAAAAAAGACTGATAATGTCAAAGCAGCTTATCGAAAAGAAGCTGCCCATAACTGAAGTGTATCAAAAATGCGGCTTTGCCGATTACACGCATTTTTTCCGCGCGTTCAAGCACGAATATGGTATTACGCCCAAACAGTATCTTAATTTTACACGAAAATAATACCGTCAGCTCTACTCCCTTTTGCCGCAATCGAAGAATAGTATAATCATCCTCACGCCCCTTTCGTCGGTTTTGTCGCTAAGCGTTTCGAAGCCCATTTTTTGATATATTGTCTTGTTTTTTTCAGTGTTGGTAACGACGATACAATTTTGCCCCTTTGCCGCAAGCTCTGCAAGCACCGGTCTTATAAGCCTTGCCGCCCGTCCCTCGCCGTGATTGTCCGGATGCACTCCTATTATTGATAATTCTGCCGTGTTTTCGGGGATATTCAGTTGTTTTTTGGTCGTATATAACTCGTTGGCCGAATAGTTAATCGCCTTGTATTCTTCACTGCTTGCGCAGAAAAGCAACCTTAACGAAGACAAGGACAGACTGCTAAAATAGCTAAGGTAGGACGGTTGCTTGGCACTGTCATGCCAAACGGAAACTTCTCTGAACTCGCCGCCCAGCGTGAGCACACAGCCCTTTTTGAGGCTGTATCTTATCTCTATCCTTGCAATCTCCCGCATGAAAGTCCTGCGCCTGTCAACATTTTTGATGACAGCGGCGGGAAAGGGGTAGTCCATAAATGCCTCTGAGAGAATATCGACAGCCTTTTCGATGTCTTTTTTGTTGAGATGACTGACACTGCTAGATAATATTTCCATATTTTTCCTTTTTGATTATTTTAACATAAGCGCAAATATATTGCAATGCCGTGCGCCCTAAGCAAAAAGGGCTTTTCAGCCCCTCTACTTTGATCACGCTTTCCAAAGCACTATTTTGTTCGGTTGCGAACAGCCCGCTATTGCCGCTGCCGCCTTATTTCTTGGTGTTAGTATTGTTATGTATACCTCCGATAATGGTGCTGACCATACCGCAAAGTATTCCTCCTATCGGGAAAACTACCCAACTAGGATGCCACATATTGAATACTAAGCCTAGAATCAGAAATGTCGCCGTTGCGAGCAGCATTATCGCGCCGCACAGCGCTTCGCTGATTGTTTTGCCCTTTGGGGTCATCTTTTGCTCGTCCTCGTCGGACGGTATATTATTAACCTTAATAAAATTGCCCCAGCCAATTCCGCTAGGTATAATGAAAAGCATTGCAATCGCTACCATACCCAGCAAAGCCGCCACTCCGATAATGTCCCTTGTCAATGCGCTGAGAATTATCAGCAAGGCGGGCGATAATATGAGGAGCGCGACTCCAGCAGCCAGCAGAGAAGCAAAAAGCATACCCCTTTTTCTCTCTTCCGGGGAAATTTCCACGCTTTCCATTCTTCTCTTGAGTCCCATGATGATAAACATTACAACAGCGACAGAAACCGATGCTACCAAAACGCTCACCGCAATCGCCGTTGCGAATCTGCCTGCAAGCACATTGTCCAACACAATGAGCATTATTACACCTATTAGTATCAAGGAAACCCCTAGAGCTATCAGCACGCTCTCTTTAACTGTATGCGGCCTTAGCGCCACAAACTTGGTTTCCTCTTGTTCGGCGCATGCGCTCTCGGTGTTCCGCTCGCCCTTAAGCAGCTCGTCTATTGTAATATTGAATATCTTGGACAAGGGCAATAGCTGCGCCGTCTCGGGGTACGACTCTCCGGTCTCCCACTTGGATACCGCCTTGTTGGTAATATCCAGCTTATCCGCAAGCTCCGCCTGCGTCAGCCCCTTTTCTTTTCGTAATTGATACAAAAACTCTCCGAATTTGTTCATGTTTTTATCCTCCTCCGTTTCGTAATTTCATTGTACCTCACTGCGCAAAATAGTAAAACCACTGTAGATAGAATGTCCTGAAATCACGATAGAAGTTAGTCTACTTTGGGTAGAATCTACCTAAAATAGACTTTTTTCAAATTTAAGACTGATGTCCATAGCGCGGACGGTATGCGTTAAGGCGCCTATGGATATCAGATTGACCCCGGTCTCAGCTACGGTAATTAAATCTTTATCACCCATGTTGCCCGATGCCTCGACAATAGCTCTGCCGCCCACAATGGCAACAGCTTTTCTCATGTCTTCAATGCTCATATTGTCAAGCATGATAATATCTGCACCCGCACTAAGCGCCTCCTTGAGCATATCGAAGTTCTCCACTTCAACCTCGATTTTTAATGTATGGGGCGCTGCTTGGCGTGCTTTTTCTACCGCTTGGGTTATGCCTCCTGCCGCTACAATATGGTTGTCCTTAATAAGTACGCCGTCCGAAAGATTGTATCTGTGGTTGCTCCCGCCGCCTGTCTTGACCGCATATTTTTCCAATACTCTTAATCCGGGAGTGGTTTTGCGCGTGTCGCAGATACTAGCGGATGTTCCCCTCACCGCTTCCACGCAAAGACTTGTTTTGGAGGCAATACCGCTCAATCTCTGCAAAAAATTCAGCGCCACTCTCTCACCGGTCAGTATGGAGCGCGCGTTGCCGGATATTTCGGCAATGATATTACCTTTTGCAAGCGTAGCGCCGTCCGGATAATTACTGATAAAGCTAACGCTATCGTCAATTATCTCGAATACGCGCCGCGCGACATCAATACCGCACAAAACACCCCGTTCTTTAGCAATAAACTTGCCGCTTATAACGGCGCTCTCTTCCACAGTCGACATCGTAGTAATATCCCCGGTGCCCACATCCTCTTTAATCGCCTGTCTTATGATATCGTCAATAATAAGTTTTTTCATGTTTCACCTTCCTAATTTTCTCTGTAGTGAGCGCCAACGCTTTCCTTTCTTGCAAGAGAGGCTTGTAATATTTCCATTGCTACCGTTGCCATGTTGAGAGTCTCGTATTGCTTGTATCCCGTCAAAACCGAATCACTGAGCGCCGCAAAATATTCTGATACTTCCTGAAGCGCCTCTTGCATCTCTAGAGTATTGCGTACGATTCCGCCTTTTTTGGTCATCGTGTCGCGTATTCTCGAACGGAATGTCTGGCAATCCAGCTGCCTCTCATTCTTGTCAGGCAAATCCAGTCTCCCGATATGGGGCGCTAGAATATTATTGCCGTTGATGTATTCGGCGCACCTTTTGCCAAACACCAGACATTCAAGCAAAGAATTGCTTGCAAGGCGGTTGGCGCCGTGCACGCCCGTGCAGGCAGATTCGCCGCAAGCGTACAGATTGGCAATGCTTGTCAGACCGTTGACATCCGTCTTGACACCCCCCATAAAATAATGCTGTACAGGGAATACCGGGATCCAGTTGACGGCGATATCGATATCTCTCTTAAGGCAATTCTCGTATATTTGGGGAAATCTGTCCTTGAGTACCTCCCTTGGCTTGAAGGTTATGTCAAGATAGACGCAGGGCAAATCATTCTCGCGCATCTCCTTGACAATCGAGCGTGATACGATATCCCGCGGCGCAAGCTCTGCAAGCTCATGCGCCCTCAGCATAAAGCGTTCGCCCTTGCGGTTTCTCAAGACAGCACCATTGCCGCGCATTGCCTCGGATATCAAGAAAAAGCGCATATTATCATTAGGATATATAAGCGCGGTCGGATGAAACTGTACAAATTCCATATCCTTAAGCGTTGCGCCCGCTCTTTTTGCCGCGGCAATGCCGTCTCCGGTAGAGCATATAGAATTGGTGCTGTTGCGGTATACGCGCCCGATGCCTCCGGACGCTATTACGGTATGCGCCGCCTCAATAAGAATATTCTTTTCCCCGCTCTTTGCAACAACGCCTACCGCAGTATTATTCTCAGTAATAATATCGAGCATGTGCATGTTCTCTATTATCTTGATGTTATGCTTTAAGCGGCAGTTTTCTATCAGCGTTTTGGTAAGGTGATACCCTGTCGCATCGCCTCCGCAGTGAACAATACGGTTGCAGCTGTGCGCCGCTTCTTTGGTTATGCAAAGATTGTTGTCCGAATCCCTGTCGAAAGGCACCCCGAGCTTAATGAGGTTCTCGATATTATCAGGGCCTTCCTTGACCAAGACAGTCACGGCTTCGATATCGCACATGCCTGCCCCTGCAATACGCGTGTCATTGATATGTGACTCCCACGTATCTGTAGACAGTCTTATCGCCGCGATACCGCCCTGGGCAAAAATGGAATTGGATTCTTCCAAATCCAGCTTGCTGAGAATAATAACATTCAGCTTGCTGTCGATATTAAGCGCGGTATACAACCCCGCCGCGCCGGCGCCGACTATCACAACATCGGCCTTTATCGTCTCTTCTATCCGAAATCCCTTGTGTATCGCGTAACTTCTCATACAATGTCAAGCATCCTTTTTACAGGCAGCGAGGCCTTTTCGATTACTTCGCTGTCAAATTCGATTTTGTGTATTTCTCTGTCCAAACTGTCATATACATGACGGAGGGTGATTTTTTTCATATTGCCGCACCTCATTGCTTTGTGCGCGAGGTAAAATGTTTTGTTCGGATTTTGCTTCTTTAACTCATACAGTATGCCTTCTTCGGTACCTATTATAAACTCTTTGGCCGAACTCTTGTTGATATACCCGATTATCTGCGAGGTACTGCCGCAAAAATCCGCAATGTCTATCACCTCTTTCAAGCACTCGGGGTGAACTACTAGCAATGCCTCGGGATGCGCGGCTCTTGCCACTTTTGCCTTGTCCAACGTGAAGTTGTTGTGCACACAGCAGTGACCGTCCCAAAGGATAATCCTTTTGTCGGTAAATCCGGATACATATGTCCCGAGGTTTTTGTCAGGCAAAAATATTATTTCATCAGTATTTACAGAATTAACTACCTTGATCGCGTTAGACGAGGTACAGCATATGTCGCTTACCGTCTTGACTATAACCGTGGAATTGATATATGTTACGACAGCAGCGTCGGGATGCTTTGCCTTGAGCTTAATTATCTCCTCGGGAGTGGCCATGTTTGCCATCGGACAGGTGGCGCTGGGCTCGGGCAGCAACACAGTTTTGTGAGGGCTAAGCAGTTTGGCGCTGCCTGCCATAAAATCCACACCGCAAAAAACTATTATATCGGCGCTGTTATCCCTTGCAACGCGGCTCATCTCAAGGCTGTCTCCTACAAAATCCGCTATCGCCT
The DNA here is from genome assembly GCA_964441295.1 of uncultured Christensenellaceae bacterium. Lineage (GTDB taxonomy): Bacteria > Bacillota > Clostridia > Christensenellales > CAG-1252 > SACC01. The sequence goes on from CAYTUT010000002.1 coordinate 16,952, forward strand.
GTATTTCGTCAGGCTGGTAATAATGGGCTATTATTATCGCGTTTTTTTTTCTTTTCAGACGGTTGATTTCTTCTACAATATTCATAATTCCTCGATTGGTGCTTTTGTCAGATAATTATACCAAATCAACATTTCGATGTAAATAGTATGCTCATTAACGCCGCCGAATCCTCTACATGGCCTGCAAAACATAAAATTTTAGATATACCGTTTCATCGCTGCCGATTCTTGACGGGTGGTCTGAAGACTGTCCCCTGCGCTCAAGACACTTAAGCCGCACTCCGCTTTCGCGCGCCGCGGCGGCAAGCATACCTTCGAACAAGGGCGGAGTTACATAATGCGAGCATGAAGAGCTGGCTAGAATACCGCCCTCCCTAAGCAATTTGAGCGCAAGTATATTGATATCCTTGTATCCCCGTATAGCGTCCTTAATCTCTGATGCGGTCTTCGCAAAAGCCGGCGGGTCGAGCACTATTAAGTCAAAAGTTTCGCCGTTTTTCTTGTATTCTCTCAGCTTGTCGAACACATCGCAACACACCGTGTCTATGCTTAGACCGTTAAGCTTTGCGTTAGCTTGCAGACTGTCCAGCGCCTTGCTTGATATATCCAGCGCCGTAACGGACTCTGCCCCTGCAAGCGCGGCATTGAGGGAAAAACCTCCGCTATTAGAAAAACAATCAAGTACTTTTTTGCCTTTGGCATATTTCCGTATGGCAAATCTGTTCTCTTTCTGGTCGAGAAAATAGCCCGTTTTCTGTCCGTTTTCGATATCTACGAGCATTTTGACACCATTTTCGCATATTTCCACCAGCGGGTCGAACTCTCCGCACAATACGCCCTTAGTCTGCTTCAGACCTTCTTTTTCGCGCACTGCCACATCGCTGCGCTCATATATCCCTCTCGGCTGGAATACTTCCAATAGACATTCCAGCATAAGGCTTTTTTGCTGTTCCATGGCAAGCGATAGAAACTGCACGCACAAAATATCGGCATACTTATCCACAATCAGCGCAGGCATATCGTCCGCCTCAGCGAACACCGCGCGGTAGCAGTTGTCGTATCCCATGAGTATCCTAAGGTCGTTGGCGCGCCTGATCCGCCTCTCGAAAAATGCCTTGTCAATCTCCTCTCCGCGCCGTGTACTTAGTATTCTCACCAGTATTTTGGAAGCGTGATTGACAAATCCCTTGCCCAGATATCTGCCATTTGCCGCGAATACCTCAGCCAAATCGCCGTTTCGCCCCTCGCCCTCGATGCTTGCAACTTCATTGGCATACACCCAGCTATGACCTTCAATAATCCTTCTTTCTTCGTTCTTTTTCAGTGTAATAGTGTACATAATGCCTCATTGTTTGAAGATAATCCGCGCAAGGACGGGATAGTGATCGGATATGTAGTATCCGCTGCCGTATTTGTCGCGTATTATCGAATAGCTAAGGACCTCTACCTGGTCGGATTTGACCAAAATATAATCTATCGCCTCGCTGTCTTTTGATGCTCCGTACCCGTTAGAGGTAATACCGCTGTCAGAGTCTCCTTCGGGAGCAAGATATTTGGTATCCGACAGCGTGTCGGACACCAGTCTTGTATATAGTTGTGTCTTTTCTTGAATGTTAAAATCACCCATTACAATAACCTTATCCGCCTGCTCGGACCATTGCAGTATCAGCTCGACGCTTTTCTCCTTGGCTAAGGCCCCCTTGTTGTCAAAATGCGTGTTCATCAGCGTGAATTCCGCGCCTGAATAGTGGTCTTTTAGCTTAACTCGGTTACATATCCTTTTAACTCCCGCATCCCATCCGCGGCTTGGCTTCGAGGGGGTCTCCGACAACCAAAGCGTATCGTACTCAAGCAGCTCAAAACGCGACTTTTTGTAGAAAATAACAGCCGCCTCTGAGATAATCGAACTGAACAGTCTATTAAAAATATTGACTTTCGGGGATATGCTGTCAATAAGAAGATCGCCTCTTTCCAGCCCAATTCCCGAACGGGATATGCCTACAAAAGCATACTCGTCGCCGAGCGCGCTGATAAGGTATTTGTACTGCGGATGAGTAACCTCCTGAAACCCAACTACATCCGGCGCGTATTGACGCACCAGGGCGGATACATGCTCCTTTCTGTTGTCCCAATAATTCTGCTTGTCACTTTCCTTGGTAAAGCACCTTATGTTAAAGGTCATTGCCTTTATCTCCATATCCTCATTGCTGACAGAAGCAGGCACCGCAATGTAATCTGCGCCGAGCGTGACGGCGTTGTTGTCCGGCAACCCGATGCGATATGCTCCGAACAGCACTCCGACATTCGCCGAGGCTGCAAGTATGGAAATCATTGCAACAAATAATATCTTTCTTAACATAACAACACCCCAGTAAAGAATTATTGAATTATAGCACTATTGACCGCAATATACAATACATACGACACAAAATCCCCATTAAGAACATTGATACGGGCGTGATTTTCGCGACACTTGAGGCAGGCGGATATTACCACTTGTTGCGCACTCTCTCTGCAAAGCCAAAGCAATCGCAAAAGTCTACTACACTGCCGTCATCAAGCACCGCGCGACCTTCGAATGTGCCAAACACCTGATGCGCGTCCTGCGCGATGATTAATGCGTTGAGCTTGGTGCGGTTGTCATATATAGGTCTAAAAATCATATTGAGTCTATCGTTGCTTGAGGTGAAATGCCACGGCTTCATGTACTCCAGTCTGCCGTCGATTACTGGTATGCCGAAGTCGACAAGCTCAAGCTTATGCGCCCTGCCTTTGTAAAATAACATATTTTCGCTTGCCGCCGAGGTATCTCCGAATCCGTAGCCTAGGTTAAAGCCGAGTGTTGAGCCGTCCTTGAGCCTTGCGCTCATACTGCTCCAGTACCAGGTGTTGTCATATGTCCATACGCCTCTTCCCCAGTCAAGCACCGCCAACATGTTGTTGAGATTGTAGTCCTTCTCTCCGTATCTCATGTTGCCCGTGACTTTCATGCAATTAATCTTTTGGTTATAATAGAATGCCCTTTTGTCCTCCGCAAATGGAGTGGCGATAACCATCGAATCTTCGGGCAGCTCGGTGAGATTGACATCAATAATCAGCTGTTTATCGCCGTCAAACTTTGGCATATTGCAATACAGCCGTCTGTAGTTGCCGCCGTTAATGAAGTCAAGCGTGATTTTTTTGCTCTGATAGCGCGCGTCACCGCGTTCGCTTGTTGTCGGCAGCCTCATCCTGCCCATCGGAAAAGGCACAAAGGCAAAATTGGTCACCTTAGTACCTGTGGTATAATCAAAAAACTGCGCGCTTGCGATGCCCATATAGGCATTGTCTGCAATAGTCAGCGACAAGCCGAATTCTTTGTTGCCGATAAAATAATAGTCCCATTCTTTAATTCTTAGCTTTGACGCTCTGATATCCTTGCGGTCATACTCCATAACGAGCTTGGTTGAGTAACCGCATTCAGCCAGCTTGCCGTTGCCGTCCAACAGCTTTTTTGCTCCGATTAGTTTGTTTTGCATACCTTCCTCCGGGTTCCGTTAAGTTATTATAACATATTATTTCAGCACCCTGATAATTAATTTGCGCCGCACGCATGACTGGCGCTAAAATGTTGCACAACATTTGTCCAACTGTGATATTATTGTATTAATATACGCTGAAAACAAGAGAGGCAATATGAAAAAAGTCATTGTCGTATCAAAGACGCATTTGGATTTGGGGTTCACAGACTACGCATATGCGGTGAGAGAAAAATATCTCAAAGATTTTATACCCTCCGCTATCGCCATTGCAAAAGCTGTCAATACCCGCACAAAGAGATTTGTGTGGACTACCGGCTCATGGCTTTTAAGCGAGGCGCTTAAAAACGGAACCCCCGAATTGAAAAGCAATTTGACCGAGGCGCTCAAAAACGGGGATATATGCGCTCATGCGCTGCCTTTCACCACCCATACAGAGCTGCTCGACGCCGATACGCTAGAGTACGGGCTGTCGCTGATTGACAAAATAGACAAAATAAGCGGGACAAAAACCATATCCGCAAAAATGACTGATGTGCCCGGTCATACTGCCGCTCTTGTGCCTTTCTTGGCGAGAAAAGGCATAAAGCTGCTGCACATCGGCGTCAACGGCGCTTCCGCAATACCCGTGGTCCCCGAATGCTTTTTGTGGAAGAAGGACGGATACGAGATTGTTGTCATATATTCAGGAGACTACGGCGGCGAGTTCAGAAGCTGTCTAATTGACGATATTTTGTATTTTGACCATACCTTAGACAATCACGGTGTGCGCTCTCCCGAGGCGGTTATCGGCAACTTTAATGCCATACAAGAAAAATACAAGGGCTTCGAAGTCGTTGCCGGCAGTATGGATTACATCGCCGAAAAGCTTTGGTCGGTTAAGGACAGACTCCCCGTAATCACTTCCGAGATAGGCGACAGCTGGATACACGGAGCCGCCTCAGACCCATACAAGGTTGCGGCGCTCAAAGAGCTGCAAAGTCTGAAAAGAGAGTGGCTCGATAGCGGCTCATTAGTCAAAAACAGCGCGGAATATAACGAGCTTGATGATAACCTGCTGTGTATCTGCGAGCATACCTGGGGTATGGATATGAAGACCTATCTCGGCGATTACGAGCACTATCTGCGCAAGGATTTTGAAAAAGCGCGCAAAAGGGACAAGGTAAGGATAACACGCATATTTGCTGATTTTCCGCATAATTTCAATAATTTTGTGCGCAGACTCAAGGGTGAATACAAGGTCGGGAGCTACAGAGTCATCGAAAAAAGCTGGCAAGAACAGCGGGAATACATCAAAAAAGCTGTCGGCGCGCTGTCCAAGGATAGAGCGAAGAAGGCATCTGAGCGGCTGGCGCGGCTTACCCCTCAAGATTATCTGAGGGAGGAGGGCAAGCCTCTCGAGTGCGGCAAAACATATTCGTTCGGCAGTTACAGGCTGTGTATCAACAGTTTTGGCGGAATCGGGTCGTTTGCCGTTGATAATGTAAATCTAATCAAGGACAACAACAGACCCGTCATGCAATACCATTCTTACGGAATAGCTGATTATAATTTTTGGTTCGATCATTATACAAGGGATGCCGCCAAAAACAAAAATTGGGCATTTTCAGATTTTGGCAGACCTCTTCTAAAATATGCCGACAAAGGTTATCTGAAGGGCAGGTTCGATTACCGTCTGGAAAGCAGTACCATAAGGGAGAGCAAGCAAGGGCTCACAATCAGCGTTATGCTGCGCGTTGACGATTATTGCTCCTCGGAGCTAGGTGCGCCCAAAAGGATTCAGCTAATCTATACGGTTGATAATGACGGACTAAATATCCGCGTTATTTGGATTAGCAAGCCTGCCAGCCGCCTTACTGAGAGCTTGCACTTCAACCTCTATCCCAACGCAAAAAAAGAAAGCCTGTTCTACCAAAAAATCGGCGCGGATATTGACCCGTATAAGGTAGTCAAATACGGCAACCGCAATCTGTCAGCCGTCGAACGGATTAAATTTACATCAGGCGCCTCCGATGTCTGTATCGTTAATAGTCATGCTCCTCTTGTCGGCTTGGGCAAGGGCAAAATTTTAGAGTTTGACAACAAATACGGCAATGTCGAAGAAGAGGGGCTGAGCTTTATACTCCACAACAATGTGTGGGGCACCAATTTTCCGCTTTGGTATGAGGGCAATGCCGCATTTGATTTCGCCGTTAAGGTCGAATCAAACAAGAGGCAGAGTAGCAAATAACGCCATCATTAAGTTGCTAATAGCTATTGACAACTGCTCTGCTTTACATTTATTATATCTATAATAAGATTTTGGGGAGTCTAGTATATGATAAAAAAGCTTATAGTTTTTGTTCTTGTAGCCGTCTTTGCGATATCTGTCGGTGTTGTCTCTGTCGGCTGTGATAAGGAGCCTCTTTTGATAGTGTATCTAGGTGATTCTATCGGAGAAGGCATCGCGGGAGTTTCTCCCGTGTCCGAGCGCGAAAGATATGCGTATTACGGCATTTTGGGCATCCGTAACGAATATGAGTTTCGCAATCGCGCGGTAAGCGGGCATCAGACAACAGACCTGCTTGAGATTATCAGGCGCGAGGATACTGATGTCAAAATGATACGCACTCTTTTGACCGATGCGGACATTATACATGTGTCTATACTCGGCAATGATTTGCTGCTTAACGATTTGGGCAAGCTTATTGTCACAGTCGCCAATAACGATTACTCGGCGCTTGATGCTATACTCGATAGGTCCAGAGCCAATTTTGCTGAGATAGTCACAATATTGAGAGGCTATAATCCTAAAGCCACACTAATGTTTCAAAATGTATACAATCCGGTCTTCCTAGACTGTGATTTGATTAGCGCCGGGGTACGCGCAACGCTTGACGGTATGGATATCAGCGAGAGCGAATACAGAAGCTATGGCGGCATTATTCTTGATAGGCTTAACGATATTATCAGCGATTATCTGGAGCAGAATCCGGGCGCATACTACATTATCGATGCGCGAGCCGAATTCGAGAGAATCTATCAGGAAGACCCTTCGCGCGGAGAAAGACTTGTTTTTGTAGACAGCATACATCCCTCTAACGAGGGGCATGCGGTGATTGCCGACCTTATACAGACAAAACTGGAATCGCTCAAGCTTGCCAAGCAAAAAACCGCCGTCAAGAATTATAAGGAGCTGCGCAAGGAACAGCTTCAGCGGTTATACGGCAGCTCGGTGGATGTAGGCAGCGTCAGCGCGCAAATTGACAGTGCTAAAAACTGCGCTGATATAACCAAAATATACTTCGAGGCAATACAAAACCATTTGCCCGAGTATTGATTGTAAGGAGAACGCTTTATGAAAAGAAATACCGTTTACTATAGATTATCATCATTGTTCATTGCGGTGGTTTTGCTCGTTTCGGCGCTATTATTCTCTACCGCATGTACTCCGAAAAGCAACGAACCCGAATCCTACCTCGTTGAAGAAGACACCTCCTTTGCAATCATTCTTACCGAGAGCAGTATAATGGGATTGCCCTTCAATCTGTTCATCGACAGAAGCAGTTCTATCGTATTAAGGACAGACGGCACCGCAACCATCACCATCAAAACCACCCGCGCCCTAAGCGGTCTTGCCAACACCCTCCTTTCGCAAGGGCTAGCGGGCGAATTTTTGATTACTCCCTTTGTGGAGATGGCGCTGGAATATATACCGGGCTTTTCCTTAATCGACATGCAAAGCACCTTCGGGCTTGTCCAAACTCTACTGGGTCTTACCCTAGTCGGTTTTGACTGGACCGACCCGGAGATTGAAGAGCTGTTCAACACAATCCACGAGACGGGAAAACTACCGGCAGAGCTTCGCATTCCCAACAGCCTTACCCTAGAGTATACCGCCAATTATTACATCAAAGATGTCGCATCCCCCTACTCGGGCGCATATTCGGGTATATATATGGGTGACCACGCCTCTAACGGTGAGCCTTTTATCCTTATGGATCTAAGAGAGGACGACAACGGAGATAAAAAAATTAATCTTAGAATAGAGCTGGTAAAGCTAATCGTCAACGCTTCTGAGATATTTAGCTAAGCTAATTGCCATACTTGTTTTGCGAATAATTAAGGACATCAGCGACGTAATTCGTCACCATACGCCAGTTTGATGTCCTTTTTATCTTTTTACTATCAAATAACCTTATATTGGCAAGACTATTGCAATTAAGCATATTTTTGCTATATTTACTATTCTTGAAATATGTAGTATAATTTCCCTATATGCCATGAAGTGAGGTAATATGCAATACAAACCAGTTAAGCGGATTTTTTTTGACAATACGCGAAAAATATTCTATTTGGTCGCGACGGTAATATTTGTCCTGCTGACTGCCCTTGCCGCACATATGGCGTGGTTGCGCACATCGCGTGAAGCGCGCGCTCAGGCGCTGTTGATATCTGACACAATCGCACTTACTCTTAACATCGATTTGTTTAAGGATTTGACAATTTCTCTTGACGACTTGCAAAATGAAAACTATCAGATACTAAAAAATAAATTTGAGAAGCTCCCTCAAACGGATAAAAACATACGATTTGTCTATATTTTCAAATTTATTGACGATCGCTTGTTTTTTGTGGTGGATTCGGAGCCGGCAACATCCGAAGATTATTCTCCTCCGGGTCAAGAGTACACCGAGGCAACAGAGGAATATGTCAACAGATATAAGACCGGCGACAGCTTCATAACACCTGCCGTTACTGACAGATGGGGCACTTGGATTACCGTAGTTACGCCTATTAAAGATAACGCGGGAAACGATAGCGAATACTATCTGTGCTTGGACTATCCGTATGATGTTTTTTATAAGAAAGCAGTAGCCAATACTATTGAACTTACTACAATAGTTGCGTCGCTGTTGCTGCTAATATTCACAATCATTAATATCATTCTTAAGGGAAAGGATGTCAAAAAAAATAGAGAAAATTTCAGGATTCTCTCTCAGCTGACTTTTGAAGGCATATTAATTCACAAAAACGGGTTTGCTGTAGATTTCAACGATTCATTGTGCAACATCCTCAATGCAAAAAGAGAAGAGATGTTGGACAATTATATGTTGGATTATGTTCATCCGGATGATAGAGCCACAGCTAGGGCAAATATGGCAATTGAGTATTCGAGACCTTATACCGTAAGAATGGTAAGAAGGACGGGCGAGCCTTTTGTTGCCGAATTGGAGGGCAAAAACATAATGAGAGAGGGCGAACCTCTCCGAATGGTCGCAATAAGGGATGTAACCGAAAGATACAACGAAAACCAAAAGCTCATCGAGAGCTATAAGCGCTATGACGAGCTGTCAAGACAGAGCCAGACATTTACATGGGAAGTGAACGCCGACGGGCTCTATGTTGATGTAAACGATGCGGTGCTGGATGTCACGGGATACACGGCAGACGAACTCATCAATAAGAAGTATTATTATGATTTGTGTCCCGACCCGGATATGGTGAAGGCGCAAGTTTCGCTTGCATTTGCGGAAAAGCTTCCTATCGTAGAGTTTGTCAACGCAATAGTGAAAAAGAACGGAGAGCTTATTTGGGTCTTAACCAATGCTTTGCCTATTTTTGACAAAAACCAATATCTCAATGGTTACAAGGGCTCCGACCGCAACATAACTGAGAAAAAGTTGCTTGAAGAAAAGGTGCTTAACGAGCGCGAATGGCTAAAAACAACATTGATATCCGTAGGAGATGGCGTAATTGCGACAGACACCGACGGGAAAATTACCCTGATTAATAGAGTCGCCGAAAGCATTACCGGCTGGAAAGAAAAAGAAGCATTGGGCATGGATTTTGAGCAAGTATTCAACATAATCAGCGAAAAAAATCGAAGGAGACGGCCTAATCCGATAAAGCAGGTAATTAAAAGCGGCAAGATTATTGAGCTCGCTAATCATACCCTCCTAATAACCAAAAACGGCGATGAGGTGCCCATTGAAGACAGCGCCGCGCCCATTCGCGATCAAAGCGGCAACATCACAGGTGTGGTCTTGGTATTTAGAGATTTTACCGACAAAAAAGAAAAACTTGAGCGCATTGAATACTTAAGCTATCATGACCAACTAACCGGATTATACAACCGTAGATATTTTGAGGAGGAAATGCTCAACTTAGATTGCGACGAAAACTACCCGCTTACGCTTGCCCTGCTGGATATCAACGGGCTCAAACTGATTAATGACGCATTCGGACACCTAGCAGGTGACCGCGCATTGCAGATTGTGTCAATACTTCTTGAAGAGATTGGCAATAGATACAACGCATCGGCATCCAGGATAGGCGGTGATGAGTTTGTAATGCTTCTCCCGCGAAAAGACTATGCCGAAACTGAAAAAATAATCAATTTGATTGAAAAAGAAGTTGTCCAGCACAAGATTAACGGCATCAATCTTTCTGTCTCTTACGGATGGTGCACAAAGTACGAGAAAGATGACAAACTGCTTACCGAGCTATTCTCCAAAGCTGAGGACGAAATGTACTCGCAAAAGCTGTCAGAAAGTCAAAGCATGAGGCATAGAGCTATTGATATAATAATGCAAACCTTATTCGAAAAAAACTCGAGAGAAGAATCTCATTCGAAGCGGGTATCTTCCCTTGCCGAAAAGGTTGGGCAGGCGCTAGGCTTGAGAGAACAAGAAATCAACGAACTCAAATCGGCAGGATTGCTCCATGATATCGGCAAAATTACAATACCGGACGAAATACTCAACAAGAGCGGAGCGCTTACCGAGGAGGACTTGAAGACAATAAGAAAGCACTCCGAAACTGGATACAAAATACTCTCATCAGTCAACGAATTCGCTAACATTGCCCTTTGTATCTTGCAGCACCACGAGAGGATGGACGGCACGGGCTACCCAATGGGCATCAGCGGGGACGAAATCAAGCTATACTCAAGGATAATCTCCATCGCCGATGCGTATGACGCGATGACAACAGACAGACCATACAGGCGCGCAATGAGCAGAGAGAATGCAATAGCCGAGCTGATAAAACACTCGGGCACACAATTTGACGAGGAACTTGTCAAGATTTTTATCGACATTGTCCAAAAGGAATCAATAGGTTATTCGGCTTTATAATCTCTGATAGCAATGCTTTCCAGTCTGACATTGTTGATGCGCATAAAAGTGTCTGTTGTTATGTCCGAAAACACCACTCCTATTGAAAGTTTGCTGCCTTGCTGATAAAACCACTTAATTTCGCCTCTTATATCGCCAATGGTATCTATTTTTATTGCAACTAAATCACCTTTTGAGTATCCTCCTTCGTAATCTCTTGCATCCATTACGAATTTTACTCCGTCCTCGGTTATATCCTCAATGTTACCTTTAAGAAGGTTTTTTTCTTTGCCGCAGTGAAATATAGCCGCTCTGTACTGGTATTGAAGCTTGATACGCTCGGTTTTTCTTAGCTTTACACGATCTACGAACAGGAATAAGGATATCGCCAATCCCACAGTATTGTATAAGCACCATGCCATATTTATTAATACCGCAAGCCAATCGGCGGGCAAAAGACCTGATGTCAGCTTATAAATATTGAGAGCTATGCCTGTAATTGATATAATTAGCAGAATGGTGTTTGGCATTGCGAGCTTAATACGAAAAACATTGCGCTGATTGGTAGTACCCTTTGGCGTTACATTGAATTTTACTTTTTTGCCGAAAATCAGTTCGAATGTGTACGAAACCGCCATGAATGCGGCAAGGGCCATCTCGTAGATATGCCCCAAAAATACGCTGCTTTTCTCCTTTGCTACCGCCTTAAAATAGCAAACTGTAGCAAGATAGTGCGGAATGTACAGATAAACCAAATCAAAGATGTTTGTGTCAAATAAGGATATCCTAAAAAACAAAAATAGAAGCGGTGATATAACAAAAACCAGCTTTTTTATACCGAACATCCAGTAAAAAAGCCCGTCAAGGTATAGGATTTTTTGCGCAAAGCCCAGTCCTTTCATCCTTAGCGGGCTATACCTCTTATATACCTGGACAGTGCCCCTGCACCAGCGGTCTCTCTGCTTAATCAAATCAACAAAACTATCCGGACTCAAGCCTATTGCCAGCACTTCGTTTATGTAGAAAGATTTGTACTTTTCATTTTGTAGAAGCATTCCTGTGGCCATGTCCTCAGTTATAGAACCGGTCGGGATGCCGCCTATTGCGTCAATGGCGCTCCGCCGAAACACGGCATTGGTCCCAACATGCACTACCGCATTATACAAGGCTCTCTTTTCCTGCAGTACACGCATAAAAAATTCTTGCTCGTTGGGAATCTTCCGTCCCAACTTAAGATTATACTGATAAGGATCCTCATTGTAAAAAACTTGTGGAGATTGCACAAAAGCAACTTTGCTGTCCTGGAAGAAATATATCATCTTTTTTAATATTTTTCTGTGGGGAATCATATCTGCGTCAAGAAACAATACGAATTCGCCGCTTGCGGTCTTCAAAACATTGTTAATATTGCCTGCTTTGGCATGAATATTTTTTTCTCTGGTAACATAGTTTATTCCGAGCTCGTTTGCGAGGGCTTTTATCTCCGCCCTGTTGCCGTCATCTCCAATAAAAACTTTTATCTTTTTACCTGGGTATTCTATACCCAAGCAGCCCACTAGGGTGCGCTTGATTACCTCGACAGGCTCATTGTACGCACTGACGACAACATCAACTGTGGGCAATACCTTGAAAATATTATCATTGTCAAGATTCAAGCCCTTCTTCTTATGAAATAGCATTCTTAGCGTTAACGACTGCAAAAAGGCCAAAAACTCAAATAGCAGAAGAACAATGGCAAATATTATGTCAATACTGAAAAGCTTTGGTAAAGAAAATGCAAATCTCCAGACGATGTACAACGAAGAAAAGACTATCCCTATAATGCTTAACGGCAATAGTAGTTTTTCATTTTTTGATTTTCCGTAGTGCAAAGCAAAAATTGATATAACTGCTACAATTGATATACTGGCCTTGACGATTTCGAACGCTAGCATATTTTCCCCCACAAAAGCAACATATTATTAGCTATTTTATCACATTAGCGATTGTACTTCGACATTATTAGGTATTCTTAATCATAATTCGCTATGGTAAGGCAGAACTAGCTATCAAAAACAATGTAGCTATGCCGCATTGGTCATTCAATGACGATTGCGGCTGTATCTTGGTGATGCAAAACAATATTAATGGCATTTTTGAGATGTTTCAAAGTATTATTCTATATTGTTGCTCAGCTTTCTACGATGTCGTAACAGTATCTTTGCTTTGCTCTGTCATACGAGGAGTAATCAAATTTTAATATATAGAAACCCTCAAGGTCTTTGTCGGGCAGATAATTCATTTCGGCGTAGAATATATTGCGGTCTGCCGGCATTGTTTTTGTGAACTTTTTGAAGCTTGCCGAATATTCAGTTTTCAGTATGGCGGGTATGCGGCGCGAATTGTTAGTGATAAGATAATCGAACCGCAGTGTTTCCTTCGCGTATTTGTCGCTTGATTCACAATACTTGAGCAGTGCGCCGTAAATTTCGTTTTCGTTGGCGTTTACGCTAATACTGTGTTTTGCCAAAAAATCCGCTATGCCAAGCAAGGCTTGGTACTCGCTGCCATTTCTTTCAAAAAGTCTATCAAGGTAATGAAAAAATTTGCCGCTGTTATACAGCCTATTCACAACTTGCTCTATTCTTTTCAGTTGCTCAAAATCTTCCTCGGTCATATAAGGTGTGGAAATGACCTCATAAGGTGCCGTATCGCAGTATACAGCATCGTAATTTTGCCTTAGCGGCGTGCCTTTGAGCATTTTCAAAAAACCTAGCTGCAGCATATGCGGCCTAAGCCTAATCGCCCGGTCAAAGCTTTCCTTAAAAGTTGCAAGCGTATCGTATGGCAGTCCTGCGATAAGGTCGATATGCGTGTGAATATTACCTTGGTCAATTATTCGCTTCATATTAGAAACAAAGCGTTCGCTGTCGAAGGTTCTGATTACCGCCTTGAGGCTTTTTTCATTAAAAGTCTGCACGCCTGCCTCGAGCTGTACAAGTCCTCTTGGCATGCTTTGGAGTAATTTCAGCGTACTCTCCTTAAAGAGATCTCCTCCTACCTCGAAGTGGAAACATATCCCGTTCCCGCCGAATTCTTCTTTGATGAAGGCTAATATTGTGTCGGTGCGTTCAGCATCCATATTGAATGTGCGGTCAGTGAATTTTACTGTTTTTGCGCCGCTGGAGGCGATTCTTCTTAAGTCAGCCTTAACCCTGTCAATACTGAAGTATCTGACACCTCGAGTAAGCCCTGCTGTGCAATACGCGCATCTAAAGGGACACCCCCTTGACGATTCATAATATATCAGCTTATTGCCGCTTCCGTTAAGCCTTGCAGAAGTATACGGGGAAGGAATGGTGTCCAGATCCTCTATTAACTCCTCCTCTATCTCCCTCGGCACAACTTCTTTCAATAGCCTGAGCAATGCCTTTTCGCCCTCTCCTTTGACAATGTAGTCAGCAGGAAAAAAGCTGTCAACCTCAGGTCCCCCCGCAATTATCGCGCATTGCTTGCGGCATTTTACATCGCTTACCAGCTTTTTTACGAATTCGACATTGAATATATATACCGATACAAGCAATGTGTCAAAATCACGGCTTAACAAGCTTTGCAAGACCTTTTCGTACGGTTCGTTGACATTGTGATACAATTCTTCAATCAGTATTCCGTTTGAGGCAAGATATTCCGCCAAAAACCAACCCGCCGGCATCGTATGCACATATTTAGCGCTAATCCCTGCATAAAGTATTTTCATATGCTGATTATACAATAATACAAAAAATTAAGAAACCCTTTTGCCTGTTCTCTTTTGCCGTATCCGTGTATACTTTTTGACGGGTAATAACTAAAACAGCGTTTTTCAACCCTGCTTATTCTCGTTAATGAGCTTCTCAATCTGCTCAACAGACAGCATTCTGCCCATTGATACCACTTTTTTATTGATAATGATTGCCGGTGTGCTCATTATTCCATATTTCATTATTTCTTGGAGATCGCCAATGTTCGTTGGCTCCTCCACCCCGCAATTTCTTGCTGCTACCACCGCATTTTGGTGATTTTGCTGCGATTTTTTGCAGCAGTTGCCCAATGTGATTATTGTCATACATACCTCCGCAAGTTTTTCAACACAAAATACCATGATGTATTATGGGTAGAATATCCTGATTTATAAAATGTTAAACAAACAAGAAGTTAAGCGCGTTGAAGATATATCCTATCGCAACAATGCCTAATGCGATTGTTGCGATAAAGGCAGCAAGCAGCTTAGGCTTTACCGCCTTTGAAAGCATAATCATGCTCGGAAGTGACAGCGCGGTAACGCTCATCATAAAAGCTAGAATTGTCCCGACGCCTACACCTTTGGCAAAAAGCGCTTCAGCGACAGGTATCGTGCCGAATATATCGGCATACATTGGCACACCCACTCCGGACGCAACAAGTACGCTGTACCACTTGTCCTCGCCTAGCACCGCGCCAATCCATGCTTCGGGTATGACATTGTGTATAAGCGCGCCTATACCCACGCCGATAAGGATATAGGGCCAAACCTTCTTGAGAGTTGCAAGCATCTGGTCTTTTGCGTATATTAGCCTGTCTCTCCGCGTTAAGCTTTCGTTTTCCACATCGATATTCTCACCTTGCAGAATGAATTCTCTGACATTCTTGCCGGCACCTGACTTTTCAATTACCGTTCCGCCAATAACCGCGAGCACAAGCCCTACGACAACATATACCAGCGCTATCGGCAAACCGAATACGCTTATCAGCAGGATAAAAGCTCCGAGGTCTACCAAGGGACTGCTTATCAAAAAGCTGAATGTCACGCCGCTTCTAACTCCGGCTCTTGTGAATCCCATGAATAGCGGTATTGAAGAACAGCTGCAAAAGGGTGTGACAGTCCCGAGCAAGGCTCCCATAATGTTGCCCTTAATACCGCCGAATCTCGAGAGGATTTTTTTGGTGCGCTCGGGAGGAAAATAACTTTGAATATAGCTGATAGTAAAAATAAGAACGCAGAGCAATACGATTATTTTGATGGTGTCATAGATAAAAAACTGTATGCCGGCGCCGTACCATGATGCGATGAATCCTCTGCCTGCGATAGCGTCCAAAAGCAATCCGATAAGACTGTTAAGCCATGCCATGCCAAGCACCTGCCGGGTCAAAAAATCTCCGACCGTCTTAACCGCTCCCCAGCCTCCGGCAAGCGCGGCAATCCCAAAAGTCAATATCAATGCGGCGGCAATTATTATGACCACAATAAGCGCTGTACGCTTTTTTCTGGTCTTAGCAGCGGCGGGGCCGCCAATATCGGGCCGACCTTCTACTTTCTTATCATTGTCATTTACTATATCAATATCTTTCATTTTCGTTCATTCCATCTTTATACGCCTTTATTTCCCAAACAATAGTTAACATTCGTTCTCTGCCGTTATGGTATCGGTTAAAACGATGCTCTTTGAGAGCGCAAGCAATGCTTCGCGATTAAGGGTGTAATGATTCCATATGCCCTTCTTTTCGCAGCATACCAAACCGCAGTCGACCAAAGCTTTCATATGATAGCTCAATGTCGGCTGAGTTATTGCAAAACGCTCAAGCAGCTTACACGCGCACTTCGTGCCGCCCTTGAGCAACTCAATTATTTCTAGCCTTGTTTCATCTCCAAGCGCCTTAAAGCACGCGATGTAATCCATACCCTTCCTCACAACACATAGATAATTATCTATATTATATGCCCGCCTTCCGTATATGTCAACCAATTGCGGACTTTCTATTATCGCGATACTAAAAATCTTATCTTGCTGCATCCCTCTTGTCAAAGCCCTTTTCTGCTGTGCAATTCTCTGTTTGTTCGCTCCGGCGCTGTGGCTTGCATCGAAAAACACTTCCTATAGTATGCGCAAAAATTTTGCTTTCAAAAAGTTG
>CAYTUT010000003.1:0-20099 GCA_964441295.1 uncultured Christensenellaceae bacterium
GTCGGCGAACTTGCCCATACCCTCAGGGAATTTCTTTTTGTGCGGAGTCCAGTCGCCAAGAGAGCCCCTGTCGTTATCCCGTTTGCCGAACCAGCCGTCGTCCAGAACAAACAGCTCAATACCAAGCTCGGCGGATAGGCTGGCAAGCTCCACAAGGTCTTTTTCTTTGAGCGCAAAAAACATTGCCTCCCAGCTGTTGATTACTATCGGTCTCTCCTTCTTCTGCCATACACCCCTTACGATGTGTTCTTCGATAAAGATGTGCATGTTGCGGCTCATGCCGTTGAGTCCCTCGTGCGAGTATGTAAAGACAGCCTCGGGGGTCAAAAAACCCTCTCCCGCGCCGAGATTCCAGTTGAAGCAGTATGGATTAATGCCGGCAACAAGCCTTGACTTGCCATAATTGCTAATCTCCGCCGCCTCGTAATGGTTGCCCGAATATATGAGATTGACTGCGTAACACTCCCCGCTGTCCTGACTGCAATCCTCCCTAGGGTATACCACTAAAGGATTGTGCCTGTTGCCGCTGACTCCCATTTTGCTGTCATTGACGAATATGCCGGGGCCAAGCTTTCTCTTGTTGACAAAGCGTTCTCTGCTCCAAGCGCCGTCAAATGTAATCGCGCTGAAGTCATCGAAGGGCAAATCCACCTGACCGGACAGGATGCGCTCAATACTTACAGGATTGCTGCCGTTATTGACCAGCTTAACCGCTTTGGTTATTACATCCGAATCCTCATAGGCAGTGTAATACAAGTACATCGTCAACCCTGCGTGCTCGTCACTCAGCTCTATCTCAAGCGTTTCTTTGGCGCCAAAGCTTGCCGCGTTGCCCTCCGGATTGATGTTGCCCTCTATTATCTTGAAGGCCTTGTACTTAAAATCATTGACATATGTGCCGTCAGCGTTTTTTATTATAACCAGCGGCTCTTTGTAGTCGCCCTTGCCCACCGCGGAATACTCTGTGCATATAGTGTCCAGACATACCGTGGGCGTGGAGCGCTCATAAGCTACCGATACGCCTGTCATAACGGGCGTTTTTTCTTGCAGCGCAAATGGGTCGAAATATTTTTTTATCCTCTTGCCATAGTACATTGACTCCAAAAAACCCAGCTTGTGCACGCAAAAAATATAACTGGTGTTATCGGTGTCCAGTTTGAAAACATTGTTTTTAACGGTAATTGCCATAATTCACCTCAAAATGTAATTTTCACACTAAAAACGCGCGATTAAGCTATTATATCATACATGTATAGATAGTTACAACGGATAAAATAAAAATGCAGGCTACACTGTCTTATTACGCTTGTCGGCATAGTTTATTATGTCGCCCTCGCAAAGATAATTGTCGGCAAGCACGCTTGCTTTTGCGAGCTGGTCGCCCGTTTTGACCGTCCAACACAGGACGCGCATTCCTCTCAGCTTGGATTTTCTGATAAGCTTTGTATCAAGATGCGCGTGGTAGTAGAATATATAGTCGGGCTTGATTTGGTCAAAAAACGGTATATTTGTCAACCAAAGACCAAAAAATCCTAATAGACCTGCGCGGTGAAAATTCATGGACACGATGCCGTGTATCCATTCGGGATGGTTTCTTCCCACCCAGCGCATTGCGTATGGGCTGAAAGAATGGACCGAGAACTTGCCCTTGTATCCCTCCAACTCTATGGCAAGCTTTTCGCATAGCGCCCTGTATCTGAGCAGTACTTTAAGTTCGATTACCAGCCCCACCTTTCCATCGACACTATCAAGCACCTCGCGTAAAGCAGGTATTTTTTGCTCCGTACCTTTCAGGGTGTATTTTTTTAATTCGGCGAGCGTACAGCGGGACAATCTGCGCCTTACTCCGCACATCCTTTTTAAGTTTGCATCGTGAAAGACTGCAATCTCACCGTCCGCGGTCAGCTGGACATCCAGCTCTATGCTGTAGCCTTTTTGCACTGCTTTGTCAAATGCGGCAAGGCTGTTCTCGGGCGCCTCCTTGGAAAACACTCCCCGATGCGTAATCGGATTGTCAATCAGCCAGCCGATATCCCTCCCGTTGCCCGGAACATATGTGTGCTTCCTAGATAAAAAAGCAAGTTTGGTTTCGGATACTATTACTGCGATGAAAATCAATATAAAGCCCATCGTTGTCTGAGGCACAATTCTTTCTCCGTAAAAGATAATAGAAAACGCCACGCCGAATACCGCTTCAAAGCTAAGTATTATGGACGCTGAGGAAGGGTTGGTGTATTTCTGTCCAAAATTCTGCATTAATAGAGCGCCTGCCGTAGCGAATATGCCAAGATACACCACGCTGATAATGCTTCTTGTGGACATGGCGGCGGGAAAATCCTCAAAGATAGTAAAATTAACAGCGCACACCATGCCGGCAACCAGAAACTGTATTATCGTGAACAGCGCTATGCTGCTGCCCTTCCCGAGCTTCGCGATGGCTACTATATACCACGCAAACAAAAAGCCCGAAAGAAGCGTAAGCGCATCACCCTTGCCGAAGGTTAAATCTCCTTTTAATGACACGAGTCCTATGCCCAAAAAGCATATTACCGCCGCGATCATATTAAATTTGTCGGGTCTGACGCGGCTGACCATCCAAAACAAAAAGGGCACCATTACGCAATATGAAGCAGTAATAAACGCATTGTTGCCCGGGGTTGTCAGATTGAGTCCGAGGGTCTGCACAATATAAGCTAATCCAAGGACAATGCCGGTAAGCGCTCCTTTCCAAAGTATACCGAGCGTGAGTTGCTTATAACTCTTGAAAAATATGACTGAGAGCAATAAAAAAGCAAGAAAAAATCTGCATGCCAATATGAAAGAAACGGGAGTATCGTCCAGCGCGTTCTTGAGTATAAAAAAAGAGCTTCCCCATATAATAGTGGCGGCAAAAAGCGAACCTTTCGCTATTATTCCCATTCTCTTTTCGTTGACCAAAGCTTTCATATCGGGTGCCTACTCCTTGTCAGCAATAATATATCACAACTTAACACTATTAGCAAGCAAACCTATCACTATATGCGCACATTATTCGTCATGACCTTTTGGCATTGCGTCACAATATTTTCACAATGACAGCATATAATGTTATTGTAGTTAAAGTGTTCTCCTTTATTCGATCATTATTATATCCTTACACGCCGTCCCTTGCGAGGGACGGCGTAATACATTAGCGATGACTGTCGGCTTAATAGGCATAGTCGATGCTATCTTTTTATATTTTTTGTTAACCTATATTGACGAACGACGCACAATGAAGTATCATGTTTTTATAATGCAAAAGAGGTTATTATGCAAGAATTAAAAATTGAAAGTTTTGACAGCACCCCCATCCACTGCTATCTTTGGGACGAAGTTGCGAATCCTAAAGGCATTGTACAGATTGTGCACGGCATGGCAGAGCATGCCGCTAGATACGCGCCCTTTGCCGAGTATCTCAACAAAGCGGGCTACATAGTATTCGGCGATGACCACAGAGCGCATGGCAAGACCGAATTATTCGAGTCTGTCGGTCACCATGAGGGGGATATCTACGAAGACACACTTAACGACTTGATTTTTTTGCACCACCATTTCAAGAAGAAGTATGCGCTTCCCTCAGTTGTTATCGGCCACAGCTACGGGAGCTTTCTCTCGCAAGGCTTCTTGCAGAAGGGTACCGATGTAAAGGGTGTAATACTATGCGGCTCGGCATACATGGGTACGGCAACCGGCATAATCGGCTTGCTGCTTGTAGCTCCGCTGAATTGCTTTGCCTCCTCATATAAGCCCAAATTCGTCAACAAGTTGAGCAAATTGCTGTTCGATACCGCTTACAAGGGCGAAAAAGGCGATGTCCTGTGGATAACAAGGGACGCGGCAGAGCGCGAAAAATTTATCGCCGACCCTCTCTCGGGCATTGATATGAGTATCAACTTTGACTATAGCATGATACGTGCATTCACGCGGATTTACCGCAAGGAGGCTTTGGCAAGGCTCAATCACAATACCCCTGTCGCCGTATTCAGCGGAACTATGGATCCTATCGGGGGCAAAAATGCGTATAAAGCGCAAAAACTGTATGATATGTACAAAAAATGCGGCGTAAGCAACTGCGAACTTCACCTTTACGAGGGAGCGCGCCACGAGCTCCTTAACGAGACAAATCGGGAAGAAGTGTATGAAGATATGCTTGCTTTCGTAAATAAGTGTTTGAATTGATAACAAAATTTTATTCTTGACGGGATTTTTGTCTGTCAGTGCGCCAACTCAAAATTGTTGGGCTGATATGGCTATTATGCAGCGCCGCGCAGGCTCATTGCAATTATCGTTGTCGCGGCATTTAGGATAGTTGGCTATCGCCGAATCTGATTTTGTCGGCTTGCTGACTGTGCCCTGCCCCGTTTTGTGTCTTTATCCCCCCTAACTGAATACACTGTATGGTTACGGGGGATTTTTTATGTGCGGTATCGTAGGTTTTGCAAAGCAGGATTGTCTTCAAGATATTTACAACGGCTTGTTACAGCTGGAATACAGAGGATACGACTCGGCGGGAATCGCTTACTTGAAGGATAACCGCGTCGTTACCGTCAAGCAGCAAGGCAAAGTTGCCGAGTTGAAATGCAAGATACCGGATGACTACACGCAACTGGGTATCGGACACACTCGCTGGGCAACGCACGGCAAACCCTCGGACATTAATTCTCATCCGCATTCGGCAGGGAGATTCACCATTGTACATAACGGCATTATAGAGAATTTTTTGGAGCTCAAAATAATGCTCGTCAACAAGGGAGCGGGCTTTTTGTCCGACACGGATACTGAAGTCATCGCGCATCTTTTGGAGCACAACTACAACGGCGACTTGATGAGCGCGCTTATAACTACTCGCTCAATGCTTTTGGGCTCTTATGCTTTGGCGGTAATGTGTTCGGATTATCCGGATACAATTATACTTATGAAGCAGGAAAATCCATTAATTGTAGGTAAGGGCGAAGGCTTCTATTGCTTTGCAAGCGACTCTCCCGCGATAGTAAGGCATACCAAGACCATATACAAAATGCAAGACGGGGATATTGCCCTGCTCACCAAAGATTCAGCGCGCTTCTTTGAGGGAGTAACAGAAAAGCAAAAGCAGTTTATCACTACGGCGCTTTGCCCCTCGCAGCTGGAAAAAGGGCAATACGAAAGCTATATGCTTAAGGAAATAGACGAGATACCCTCCGCGATGTCCGCAAGCCTTTGCTGCGTTGAGCACAATGGGCTGAACATAAGCGTTATCGATAAGCTGTCCTCAATCAATAAAATTCACCTTGTCGGATGCGGCACTGCGTATCATGCGGCGCTATACGGCAAGTATATTATCGAAAAACTTGCAAAAATGCCCGCGGAGGCGGAGGTAGCGAGCGAATTCAGGTACAGAGAGCCTCTTGTAGATCAACACACATTGATAATAGCAGTAAGCCAAAGCGGCGAGACGGCGGATACTCTGTGCGCGGTAAAAACGGCTAAGGAACTGGGCGCCTATGTGATAGCTATCACCAATGTGCCGGCTTCCAGCCTCACCGGTGTTGCAGATTGCACTTTGCTCACCCTAGCGGGAGCGGAGATTGCAGTCGCCGCCACAAAAAGCTATAATACCCAGCTGACGCTGCTTTACTACCTTGCTGTTGAGCTAGCCAAAGCGTGTTCTCTGCCGCCGCCTGCCGTAGCGCACGCAGAAACAATAAAACAAAATGCCCTTGAGGCGCTCTCTCATAAAGATGCAATAATCAACCTTACCAAAAAATATTCTGATTCGCGCAATGTATTTTTCTTGGGGCGCTGGCTTGACTACACTACTGCCCTTGAAGGCGCGCTCAAACTTAAAGAGATATCCTACATCAGCGCAGAAGGCTGTCCTTCGGGAGAGATAAAGCACGGCACCCTTGCGTTGATTGCCAAGGACACCCTAGTAATCAACATAATCACCTGCCCTTCTATCAAAGAAAAAAGCATGAACGCTCTGCACGAGGTCAAAACAAGAGGCGCAAAAACCTTGCTCATTACCTGCTTTCCCGAGCTGGTCAGCGACTATGCGGTGGACGATTACATACTTTTACCCTGCCTGAACCAATTTTTGATGCCCTTAATCAGCATAATACCCGTTCAGCTGTTCTCCTACTACATGGCGCGCGCAAGGGGCAACGACGCCGATAAGCCGAGAAATCTCGCAAAGTCCGTAACCGTTGAATAACACTTTTCTCTTGAAAAAATTGTTGACATACTATTTGTTTGTGCTATAATTATTACATAATTGATAGACAGTTCGGAACCATCCTGTCTCTAAACAAAACTACGGATTATTTTCGTGCCGGTTCCACCGGCGTTTTTGTTTTGCAGGAAAAATGCGCGAGTTATTGCGCATACTATCCGACGCAAGGAGCGATATGCTAGTAACAAATATCACCAAAAGCAAGAAAATTGCGCTTTCGGCAGTAATTGCGGCATTGTATATAGTCATTATGTACTTTACGGCAAGCTTCGCTTTCGGCGCGTATCAGATACGGATTGCAACTGCAATGTACGCGCTTTCATATGTCTTTCCCTTTCTTGTTTTGCCGCTTGCCTTGGCGAATATGCTATCCAATATCTTGAGCGGTCAGGTGCTTGATATTATCGGCGGCTTTATTGTAGGATTGATTACATCAGGCGCAATATGCCTGCTAAGGCGTATCAAGTCCCGATGGGCATCCATATTGATTATACCCATTTTAATACTCTTCCCGGGTTTTATTGTCCCTATATGGCTGACATTCATACTCGGTGTACCTTACTGGGCGCTTGTAGCGAGCCTATTGGTCGGTCAGATTATCCCCGCCCTGACAGGCTACCTCCTGGTTATCACATTAACACAACGGCTATTTAATGTTAAGCAATACAGACCGCGCAAAATCAAAAAGAATTCGGATGAAAATGTGGAACTGTCCGATACCAATGCGGTGAGCTCAATTACCAATATTGAATATTCGGCGAACATCGATATAATAAAAAACACAAGGAGTTTTGAGGACGCACAAAATGAAGACAGTCCGGACAAGGAGGAGATATTATGACAGACAACGATAGCTGCAGCAACTGCAATAACACAGAAAACAATGCTGGTTTGACCCTTTTGGGCAGAGAGACAGCCTATCCGGCGCAATACTCGCCGTCCGTGCTTGAGACCTTCGTCAACAAACATGCGGATATTGATTACATGGTCAAATTCAACTGTCCCGAATTCACCAGCTTGTGCCCAATCACGGGTCAACCAGATTTTGCGGCTATATATGTCAATTACATCCCCGATAAGCTTATGGTGGAGAGCAAGTCGCTTAAGGTCTACCTCTTCAGCTTCCGCAATCACGGCAGTTTTCACGAGGATTGCATCAACATAATACTCAAAGATCTGCGCGAGGCAATGCAGCCGAAATATATAGAGGTTCAAGGCAAATTCACTCCTCGCGGAGGTATAAGCATCGACCCGTACACTTGCTGGGGCAGACCTGCAACGAAGTACGCGGAGCTTGCCGATTACCGCTTGAAAAATCATGACTTGTACTTCGAAAATATCAACAACAGGTAAAATTGTATTTGATAATATCGGCAATAGATATAACGGTACTTCAAAATTTCAGCAACATGTAATTGTACTTCGGAATTCTTAAAAGCATATTAAACCGTATTCTGATATAACTGTATTTCAACACAGCTAAATTTTACTTCAAAAGTATCAGTAACAAAAATTTATAATTTGATAATATCACAATAATAAAAAAGCCGCTTCCGATTGATGTGAACCCAATTTCACGGACAGTTAAATAAAAAAAGCACTGTGGTGATTGTAAATTATATTTATTACCTAGCTGGCTCGCCAGCTAGGTAATTTTTTCGTACCTCTGCTGAGGTCAGTTCATCCCGCGGCTTTTTTACCTGTCCTCTCTGTAATAATTGATTCCACACCAGGCGGGTTGGGCTCCCTTTTTGTTGCGCATTGATGTTACGATAAGCACCAGCGCCGTTACGACAAAGGGAAGCATCTGGTAAAAGTCGGGCGGAATATTCTGCAACCAGCCCAACGCCTTGGGGAATGCATGCGCCAAATCGCCTGCTCTTACCTGTAAGGCTCTGAATATACCGAATATTATGGAGCCGAAAAGCGCCTTTAAGGGACTCCAGTTGGCAAAGATTACGAGCGCGATGGATATCCATCCAAATCCGTTAATCCAAAAGTCGTTCCAACCGCCTGCATTGACAACCAAAGCAAGATACAGTCCTCCGATGCCGCATATTCCTCCGCCCATAGTTATGTGCACATATTTCATCAGCGTTACATTTACTCCCGAAGCATCCGCCGCCGCAGGATTCTCTCCGAGCGCGCGGACTTTCAGTCCGGTCTTAGTGTACTTCAAATATATCCACATCAATATACATATCAGCGCCGCGATATATACGAATACGCTATGTGAAAAAAGAAGTTTGCCAATGTAGGGTATATCTCCGAGAACTGGTATTGGCTTCTCGGCAATAACTTTCATAAGCGCAGGTCTCAACACGGGATATTTGCCCGAAACAATAAGGGATTGACCTATAAACTTGTATATACCTACGCCGAATATCGTCAGCGCAAGACCGGTAACATTTTGGTTTGCTTGCAGTGTTACGGTCAAAAACGCAAATATCAGCGCACCCAACGCCGCGAACAAAAAGGCGCATAACATTCCTAAGAAAAGGTCATTGGTCCTTGCCGCCACAATGTACCCCATTATCGCGCCCATCGCCATCATGCCTTCCACGCCCAGATTAAGACTGCCTGATTTTTCGGTGACTATCTCGCCTGTTGTGCCAAGCATAAGCGGTGTGCCCATCTTGATTGCGGCGAACAGAAAGTTAATTATCGTTGTCATTATCAGTCACCTCCTTACCGCTTTCTACCTCTTCAATCGAGGAGCTGTTGTCAGCTTCTTCGCCGCTAACGGTTGTAGCGGGAATATCAAGATAAGCATTGTTGACGGCAATCTCCATTTTTTTTCTTTTGTTAGGCATTTTGATGACAATTTTGTACCTCACAAAGAAGTCGAAGGCAAGCACCGAAAACAGAATTATGCTCTGCAAGATGTCGGATACTGACGTAGACACACCCAGACTGCTGTTGGCAACCTCGCTGCCCTTGCGCAGTATCCCCATAAGTATTGATACTATAAGTATTCCGAACGGGTTGAGCTTGGCAAGCCATGCGACAATTATCGCCGTCCAACCCACTCCACCTGTTATTCCCACGGTGAGTTGATGACCGGTAGCCGCTCCGGCAACTTGAAACATGCCTGCCGCACCAATTATCGCGGATGACAAAAACATAGTCCTCAGTATAACCTTTTTTACATTCATTCCGGCATATCGCGCAGTATTCTGGCTCTCTCCCACTATTGACAGCTCATATCCGTGCTTGGTAAAGCGGAAATATAAGAATGCTAACACTACTAATGCAATACAAAAAAATATGGTCACATCTATTCCTCCAACGGTGTCAAGCCACGCGTTGACAGGCAGTACCTTAATTCCCGGACGGCTTCCCTCTACGCGAAATCCGTCAACCTTAGTAAGATACTGAACAATGTAAAATGCAATATAATTGAGCATTAATGTAAGCAGGGTTTCGTTGGTGCCGAACTGCACTTTGAGCACCGCGGTAATCAAGCCGTATATGCCTGCGCCGACAGCGCCCGCCAAAAACATGGTAAGGATTGTCAGCCAATGCGGCATGCTATCTCCAAAAAATAAGCCTATTGCGGTAGCGCATATCGCGCCAATTATAAACTGCCCCTCCCCGCCGATGTTCCAAAACCTCATCTTGAAGGCAAACGATACACCGATGGAAGTAATCAAAAGGGGCATAATCGTCCGTATAAGACCGTAGAAATATATCTTGTTTTTGAAGCATCCCGAAAAAATTTCCACATAAAACTTTATCGGATCCACTCCTATCGCCGCAATGAATATTCCGCCTAAGAATATCGCAAAGATAACGGAAAAAAGATAAAGCGCTGCAGCTTTGCCTCTTTTCATGTCGCCTCTTTTTGCAATCCTTATGAAAGGCTCTCTGACCGAGGTGCTATTTTCCTTCATCTGACGCGCCCTCCTTTGCGGATTCGATATCGTATGTCATCAAGTACCCCAACTCTTCTTTGTTGGTGTCCTTTGCGCTGACGCTTCCGGTAATTCTGCCATGACACAATACCGCAATTCTATCGCACAGCTCCAGCATTACATCCAGGTCCTCCCCGATAAACAGCACTCCCACCCCGTTTTTTTTCTGTTCATTGAGAACATTGTATATGGTGTATGAGCTGTTGATGTCCAGTCCTCTTACCGGGTATGCCGTAACAATCACATGCGGATTGCCATCGATTTCTCTGCCTAGAAGCACCTTTTGCACATTCCCGCCCGACAGCTTTCTGACCGGCGTATAAATGTTGGGCGTTATAACATCGAGTCTTTTCACCACGCTCTCCGCTAGTGATGATGCCGATTTTCTATCCACAAAAATACCCTTGCCTCTTCTATAGCTCTTAAGCATCATGTTGTCCACAAGGTCATATGACGCTGCCAATCCCATTCCAAGCCTGTCCTCGGGGATAAAGCTCATGGATATTCCGAGATCGATTATCTGACGGGGCGTCTTGCCGGTAATCGGCTCTCCCTTATAAAGGATCTCGCCGCCCTCGATTTTTTGCAATCCCGCAACTGCCTCGCAAAGCTCCTTCTGCCCGCTGCCCGATACGCCTGCTATACCCAAAATCTCGCCTTGGTTGATGCTCAGCGACACGTCGTTGAGTACCTTAACCTTTTCGTTGTTGATTACGGTAAGATTTTTAATCTCCAGCAGCGTTTCGCCATGAATAACTTCAGGTCTGTCAATGGACAGTTCGACCTTTCTGCCCACCATAAGCTCGGTAAGCTCGGTTATGCTGGTGTCTTTGGTGTTGACAGTACCCACACACTCGCCCTTTCTAAGTATTGTAACTCTGTCGCTTATCTCCAGCACCTCATTGAGCTTGTGCGTGATAATAACGATTGCGCAGCCTTCGTTACGCATGTTGCGCATAACCTCAAACAGTTTGCGTATCTCCTGAACCGTAAGCACGGCAGTCGGCTCGTCCAAAACCAAAATGCTGGCGCCGTAATACAGCACCTTCAATATTTCTACAGTTTGCTTTTCGCTCACCGCCATGTCATGAATCTTTTTCTTAGGATTTATATCAAAGCCGTATTTTTGACTTATATTTTTGATTTTGCTGTATCGCGCCCGAGTTAAAAAGACAGAGGCTAGCTTCGCGCGGGCAAGCTTTGCAAGCTCTAAGCAGACAGCCAACGCTTTCTTGCCAAAACGTTCGAAAAAGTTTTTCCCTTCGGCTTTTATGCCGGTCAGCTTTTCCTTTAGTCCGTATGGAGCGTCCTTTGCCCCAATCCAGATATTGTCCGCGGCGCTGAATATATCGACCAGCTTAAAATGCTGATGCACCATACCTATCCCAAGCTTTTTGCTGTCCTCAGGCGAGTGTATTACGACTTCTTTGCCATTGATAACAATACTGCCCTTGTCGGGCTTGTATATGCCCGAGAGCATGTTCATAAGTGTTGTCTTTCCCGAGCCGTTTTCGCCAAGCAGGGCAAGTATTTCGCCCCTTCTTACCGAAAAATCTATGTTATTGTTGGCAACAACCTCTCCGAAAGTTTTTGTAATTCCTTTTAGTTCTATAGCTACACTGTTATTGTCCACTTTTGTATCCCTGATTAACTATTATTTTTATCCAGATGCACTCAATTATCCGCTAGCGCTAAAAGCAGTAAGGCAACGGACAGCGCTTTAACAATAAAGACTGTTGCACAGCAACAGCTTTATCGCAAAACATAATATTTGCCGCGCCGGAATTACCCGGCGCGGACATGATACTATATTATTTTGATTATTTTAATGTAACATTCGCAACGAATTGATTCATTGTGCCCTGTATTACACCGTCTCCTACATAAGGATCGCCTGCTGCCACTGTGACAGAATCTGCCCATGAGTGATTCTTCACAAGGTCTCCCATTGCATAGTCAGATACAGCAACCGATGCGATACCGTCGGTAATTGTTATCGAAAGCTTTCTGCCTTCGAACACATCGAAGTCTCCGTTGACCATCATAGCTCTAACTTGATTGATTGCGCTCTTTGTTCCGGGAGCCGCATTAAGCGTCACGGGCGAAACATCAACAAAGCCTTCAGCGAGACCGCCGAACCAGTTGTTAGAAATGTTGTCCATGTAGTACTCAACGCCGTTAAGCGCCGCAGATACTGCTGTTGTGTAATATACTTCCCAGTTCCACACAGCGGCGACAAGGTGAGCTCTCGGAGCGTCCGCAGTCATATCGCTGTTGTATCCGCAGCTCCATACTCCTGCTGCCTGAGCAGCCTTTTGGGGATTGGGGGTGTCGCAGTGCTGAGTAATAACATCACAGCCAAGCTCGATGAGTGCCTCTGCAAACGCAGTCTCGTTGGCGGGGTGATACCAGCTGTTGAGCACCTTTACATATACCTCTGCATTGGGATTAGCAGCCATTGCGCCAAGCGCGAATGCGTTGATACCGCTGCAGGTCTCAGCAAGCTCTGTGCCGTATGCCGCTACATAACCGATTTTGTTGGTTTTGGTCTTCAAGCCTGCCGCGATACCAGCAAGGTAACGGGCCTGATATATACGGCCGAAATAGTTGTTCATATTGGTGTCATTGTGCAAATAACCTGTGCCGTGCGAGAAGATTACATCAGGATTGTCTGCGGCAAGGCTGAGCATGGTCTCTTGATAGCCAAAGCTGGTGCCGAATATGATGTTGCAGCCCTGAGCTATGCAATCTTCCACAGCATTTCTGATTGCGGAGGCGTCATTATCATCGACATTGAGTTTGCGTATAACTTTGCTGTCGGGGATACCAAGCGCCATTTGCATGCCGACTATACCTTGGTCGTGAGCATAAGAATAGCCCGAGCCGTCCGCAGGGTCACCGATATGAATTACGCCAATCTTAAAATCTGCTGGTATATTGGGATTGGGAATAATAACATAACCGTTGTTATTGTTCTCTCCATCAACATCCTTGCAACCTGCGATAGCGAAAGTCAATACAAACGCCATAGCAATTACCAAAACAAGTGCGATAATTTTTTTCATTTCAAATTCCTCCATATTTTTTGCCCTTAGGCCTTTTACACAATACAAGCAAGGGTGAACCGACCCTCAAAACCCTAAAACAGCAATATTAATCTCGTACTCGGCGGAAGTTGATTCCCTCCGGACTCATGCTGTCAATAATTGCCATTGATTCAATTCTCATTCCCAACGAGCGCAGTATGTCACCGCCGCCCTGAAAGCCTTTTTCTATAGCCACACCCGCTCCCACAACCACAGCTCCCGCGGCGCTTGCCAGCTGCATCAGCCCTTTCATGGAAAAACCGTTGGCGAGAAAATCATCTATTAACAATACTCTGTCTTGGGGACCCAGATATTCTTTTGACACGAATATGGTATAGTCCTTATCGTGAGTATACGAAAAAACCTGTGCGGTATACACATCATCGCTCATATTGGAGGTTCTTGTCTTTTTGGCGAAAAGCATAGGAACCCCGAAAGCCTGAGCGGTTAAGCACGCCAGCATTATACCTGAAGTCTCAATGGTAAGTATTTTGTTAACGCCGTCATTTTTGTACAAATTATAAAGCTCTTTCGCCAACTGCTCAAGCAGAACCACATCCACCTGATGGTTGAGAAAGCCATCAACTTTCAAGACATTGTTGGGATAGATTTTGCCTGCTTCTAAAATTTTCTGCTCTAATAAACGCATATCCGTCTCCTCGTCTTATGTGTGCAATATAAATAAAAACTATACAACGATTATACAAAAAACTATTTTTTTAGTCAAGCGGCAAGCGCCCATTAATAAAATTAATATATACAATCTCCATTTTGGCGCGCTTATAGCCAGCGCAAAAGATACCGCTTTAGCTTTTGATGAGCTCCATAAAAAATCTCATAGTCTTTGGAAGGGCGCCCTTAACCTCAAAGCGGCTTTTTATGTATTGCCTTGCCCGGTGCGTTTCCTCCTCGGAGGAGCACTCGCACTCTACTTCGTAATCCGTTACGCCGAGGTAGTCGTTTTTGTCGAATTCAAGCACAAAACCCTCTTCGCTCGGGTACCTTGCGCGGTAGGTTGTCAGCAACCCGACGTATTCAAAACGAATGTCCGGCGCAATAGCTGTACCTAACACTGTGTTGAGCGTTTGGGCGCTGATGCCTCCCTCAATGCAACATTTTGCTAACGATTCGGAGATTTCCTCGCTGTATTCTTCGGCCGTATTCATATCGTACATTGTCTCGATTCTTACCTTAAAAGTCAGCTCATAACAGCCGAGGCGCCGCCTAATTCTCAGCGTATGTTTGTCGGCATTTTCTGTGGGCAAAAAATAATAATTGACCTGCTCAACCGATTCGCTGTCCTTGACTGCGCTTTCGTAGTCCTCTTTGCTTATCAGGTATTTTAGCTCCCTTTCCAATTTTTTCAAAGCTTTACCCTCTCCAAGTATCTAATACTTGCCTTTCTTATTTTTTGCTCGCTGTGACCGCTCAAAGCTTTTATCTGCTCATAGCATGACTTATCGCCCGAATTGGTCATTGCGTTGATAGCAAGCGTAAGCAATCTTACCGGACGAATATAATTCTCCCCTAGAATATTTTTGTATTCAGTTAAACCTATTTTGCCTTTCAAGGCGCTGAAAAACAGTTTTTGCGCAGACAGCGCCTCGGGCAATACAAATGCTGCTCTCTTAATTTTTCTGTTTACCGGGCATACAAGTTGGCATGTGTTGCAGCCCCAGACCCTATTGCCAAAAAGCGAGGCGGCGTTCTCGTCCTCCATATAGCCCTCGTTTTGCAATTCTCTTACGCATCGCGAGCGCTCAAAACCGCCCTCAATACATGCCGTTGGGCAGGCGGCGGCGCATATTGCGCACTGCTTGCAAGTTTCGTTGTCCGCTTCGGCAACGGGAGCGGCTCCCCCGTGCTCGCCCGAGACCCTCAGCACCTCAATGGCAAAAAAACTGCCGAATTCGGCGTGCGCGGCAAGGGTATTTCTAAGCAGTGTCGCCCTGCCTGTCATTAATGCAAGCCGCTTGTACAAATAGCCGTTGCCCGCAATGCTGTAGCCATTGTCAACAAGATAATCGTGCAAGGTACGCTTCAGCGCTCTTATCCTAAGGTAACACGGGTAGTAATTGTCGATAAATATTTCGCCCTTCTGCGGTTCGTTCGGCAGATACGGCAAAAACATCACAATGTATGTATCGCCGCCGATTGAGAGAAACTGCCCTTCCGCTCCCGCCTTTTCTATAAGCTCCCTTACTCTTTCCATTGTATGATGCGCTATACAATCTTTTCCAGCTTGTCCTTCCCCTCGCCGCATATCGGACATTCGAAATCGGCAGGTATAGTGTCGGTATTGACAATGTAACTGCACACGCTGCAACGGTATCCCTTAACGGGCTTTTCCGCGGCGGATTTGTCTGCAGCGGGGACATCGGGCGTCTTGTTGTATGAAGACGCTTTTGGCGGGGTCGTACCTTTCTTGACCTTGTGGTAATAGGCGTATGTCATAACCTCTTCGTCAGAGAGTACTTCGCAGTCTGTGACCTCGCCTATAAACATAATATGGCTGCCCAAATCCACAGTATCAGTAACCTTAACGCTAAATCTTGCCGCTACGCTCTCCGTTACATACGGTATGCCGTTGCTATCGGTAGCCGTCTTGAACCCTTGAAATTTGTCAACCTTCTCGCTTGACTTGAAGCCGAACTCGCCAATAAGCTTCATATCGGCGCTCTCCGTAAGCGCTACCCCTGCATACACTCCGGATTTAAGCAATGTCTTAGCGGTGTAGTTGTCCTTATTAATTGCCACCGCAAGCTTTGCAGGAGATGAGGTAACCTGCTCGAGAGTGTTGACCACGCATCCGGAAGCCTTGTTGTCAAAAATTGTGGAAATGATATACAATCCGTATGACATTTTGTAGAATGCTCTGCTATCCATATTCTTCTCCTTATTTATGTTCTCAGCATTAAGAGCGTTTTCTCTTAGCTGCCTGCGGTCGCGAATTGCCTTCTGCTAAGGCCTTTTTTCTCTTTTGAATAACTATAACTACAACGACAGCCACAATCAAAACGACAAAGGCAATCGCCAGCCAGAAGTTGTGCAGTATGATAGATAAAAGCACCGTAAGCGTTGTAAGCACAAGCGAAATAAAGAACGCCGCCACTCCGAACAAGAACCCCGAGACTCTCGAGAAGAAGGGTATAACGCTCAAAAACTTTGTGACAGGTCCCGTCATTGCGACAAGTCCCATAAACATCATCAGCCAGCCGATTAACCTAAGTATCCAAGTCAGCGTCTTGTGCTCTGTCTCGAGAATGCTAATCATCTGGTCTCTAGATGAAGCCTCACTAAAAAAGCGGTACAAGGTGTTGTTTTTGGGAGTGGAAAACGCCGAGATACCCTCTCCGCTGACCGCGCCTAACAGCATACCCGTATCGTCCGCGCTGATAGTCTTGTAGCTTATACGGATGTCCCCCAGTTTTGGCTCTCCCGAACTGATGCCCGCTTGATTGCCTATCAAAATGTAATTACCCGAAAGGGCTGAATTGGACACCCCCGAGATATTCACAAGCTCCGAAGTCAATGCAAGCGATGTGTCCCCCGAAAATGACGGAGTGCCGCTCAGCGCATAACGCCCTATGCTCAAGCCCTCAGCGTTGCTTGTGTTGTTCTCGGGCATTGCGTCAATCCAGCTGTCATAGCCTGACGGTATATCGCCGGGCTTCTCGGTAGAATCGCCTTTGAATGAGGTGGATTTTTGTGGACTGGACACCCATTTTTTTGCGTATGAGTAAGTGTATGTCGTGGTACTGCTCCCGCCAAAATTGTCCTGCGTTCGGCTATGCTCTGTTTCCTCATACGCATACATTTCGACCGAGCGCCTTACGATTATATAATTGCCCGCATTCAAATAACTGTCAAAAGCATATGTAGTTGCGCTCAAACTACCGTTAATACATATCAGTGTGCCGTCCTCCAGATTGTGCGCCGCCTGGCTAATCTCAACCGAGGACTGGCTTATTCTGCCGAGATTCTCCCTGCCCTCGTTCAAATAAAGCACAACAAATGACCCAAAAAATAGTACTATGCCGAGTATCGCCCCGATAAAAGAGCCGATAATCTTCTGACCGAAGCTTGTTCTTACTGTTCTCATATTCACCTCCAGCATTGATTGGACCGCAGGCGCAGCGCCCTATGGATAATTATATAATATTTTCGCGCGTTATACAATCCTAAAAATAAATGCGCGCACTAATTTTTGCGCCACCTCTTACAAAGGCTTGCCGTCTTCTAACCTTTGCTTACTTCAATGCAACTAAAGCATATCGCTAAACCAAGATTGCCTGCGCGCATATCGGCGCGACGCTTAATTGCCTGTCAGATAATCCGCATAGACATAACAACATGCCCTTATATGGTCTGCGTACCGCTTCATAGAGATGTTTTCGCGGGCAAAAAGCGCCTTAATATAGAAATTCTGCGCCACCCGTTGGTAGACTGTCTCCCTCAGCTCTTCTTGGTCAAAATCCTGCCTGCCGAACTCATTGAGCATATATTCTTCTATCCTCTTAGAGTGGGCCAGCCCTCTGTAATATCCGCTCATAATTACGGAAAGCGGCGAGTTTTTCGCAGTTTGACGCGCCACCATATTGACAGCGTCAATATTAGCCAGCACATCGGCATAATCAAAGCCTCCGCGTTGACCGAATTGCTGACGCGCCGCAAAGAATATTGCTTCAAAATCCCCTTCAACGCTCAAAATGTCCCTGACAAGTTGCGTAATATCCCCCGCAAACCCTCCGAGGTCGCCCGATTCGCGCCCGTTAAGCGCCATATTCATGGTGCCTGCCATGTGTACAAAATCAACCTCATCGCCCGTCGAGGGTATTGTTATACTGTTCAAATATCTAATGGAGCCGCTGTCAAGCACGGAATGGAGCTCTACATAATCCTCAAAGTCTTTATCCGGACTGCCCGCAAGCGTATTCCAATAAAAGTCATTGTATCGCTTACCGCGGATATACACCAGGGTGTTTTTGAAAGTGTTATTACCAAAAAATTGCTCTGCGAGCTTTTCGATTTCGGCAATTTGCGCGATGAGCTCGCCCAGCTCTCCGTCATCTTCGACAGCAGGCTCAGCGCAAGAAATACAGATGATTGAAATCAGCATTATCAGCAATGATATGGCAAGTATCCTTTTCATTCACTAGGTTCCTTCTACTAAGCTTGCGCCCTTTTGGCAATTATATCATAATTATCACTTGCAATCAATAACCATACCCGCTATTGCCTCTAATATAAGGCGGTATTGTCATTGATATCGCTAATAACTATACCAAAAGCGATTAATTTCTATAGCAATAACGATCTCAATATGATATACTTTATTCAAAATACCAAAGCTAAGGCCCCGAAGGAAAATATGAAGTCATTGAGAGAATTATATAGAATAGGCAGAGGCCCCTCAAGCTCGCACACCATGGCGCCCGAACATGCCGCGAAGCTGTTCGCTGCCAACCACTCTGAGGCTGACAGCTACAAGGCTGTGCTTTTTGGCTCGCTGGCAAAAACCGGCATCGGTCACGGCACCGATTGTGTACTGAAAAAGACTTTCATATTGCCTACTGAGGTAATCTTTGATTGCGATACGCTCGATATTCCTCACCCCAACACCTTTGACCTCTATGCGTTCAAGGACAATGACGAAATCGGGCGCTGGCGGGTATACAGCTTGGGCGGAGGCGCAATCCGCATTGAGGGACAGAAGCACATTGATTCACCCGAGGTGTACGAGTTGAACTCCTTCAAATCCATAAAAAAGTATTGCGCTGCCGAGGACATAAGGATACCTGATTATGTCGAAAGGGCCGAAGGAGCAGAGATTTGGTCATACCTTGAAGACATCTGGCATCAGATGAAAGCGGCAATCAAAGAGGGATTATCGGCAACCGGGATTATCTCAGGCGGCTTGAAAATATCGCGCAAGGCAAGGTACTTGTACCGCCAAAAACACATTGATGAAAGCCCCGAAACCAGAGAAAACAGGCTTGTATGCGCTTACGCTTATGCAGTCAGCGAACAAAATGCCGACGGCGGCATAATTGTTACCGCGCCGACATGCGGCGCCTCGGGCGTAGTACCCGCCGTGTTCAAATATATGCAGGACAAGCACCGCTTCACTGATGAGGAGGTAATAAGAGCCCTCGCTACCGCGGGTGTAATTGGCAACCTTGTCAAGAAAAACGCATCGATAAGCGGAGCTGAATGCGGCTGTCAAGCTGAGATAGGCACCGCATGCTCTATGGCGGCGGCAGGCCTTGCGGAGCTGTTCGGTATGGAACTCGGTCAAATAGAGTATGCCGCAGAGGTTGCTATGGAGCACCATTTGGGGCTGACCTGCGACCCTGTAAAAGGTCTGGTGCAGATACCCTGCATCGAGCGCAACGCTGTTGCCGCAATGCGCGCAATCAACGCGCTCAGCCTTGCCAACTTTCTAACCAATACCCGAAAACTTTCTTTCGATTTGATTGTAGAGACTATGTACCAGACAGGCAAGGATTTATCCGCAATCTACCGCGAAACCAGTCAGGGCGGTCTTGCAAAGCTGTACATCGAAGAAGATTTGGACAATTAACCTTTGTCGCTTTGTCACTAATATATTTTGCAACTTTATTTTGGTATTCTTTCATTATTTTTAACAAAAATATCTTTGTAGTTGTTGCGCTGTAAGAAGCCGCAAGTGTCGGCGCGGCAGCGCGCTTGTTTCGGGATAACAAAAGGACAGCCGTACAGACTGCCCTTTGGTTGAGGTGACGAGATTTGAACTAGTCCACCCCGCAAAACTTCATTTTGCAGGGACCCCGGTTGCGCTGTAAGAAGCCGCAAGTGTCGGCGCGGCAGCGCGCTTGTTTCGGGATA
>CAYTUT010000003.1:20199-26507 GCA_964441295.1 uncultured Christensenellaceae bacterium
ACAAAAGGACAGCCGTACAGACTGCCCTTTGGTTGAGGTGACGAGATTTGAACTCGTGGCCTCTTGGTCCCGAACCAAGCGCGCTACCAAACTGCGCTACACCTCAGCGCATAAAATATAATAACACATTTTTTTTACTAGTGGTAGCGTTTTTGCGCTATTTTTCTTACAAAGCAGTTTTTTTGGCGTCTTATATGCTCAGCAAAAAAAAGTTGAAAAAAATAAAAAAACCTCTTGACAATTTTTGCAAATTGTTTATAATAATATTAGCAGTCGCATGTTGTTATTGCCAAAAACAATTAATATTACTAATTTAAGGAGGTGTTATTTATGTCAGGATTAGTACCATTTAACAGAAACAGAGGTCTTTTCAGCAATCGTTTCAGCGATTTTGACAATGTTCTCGATGATTTCTTCGGCGACTTTCTTCCGGCAAAGTTTTTTGAGTCCGACACCTTCAAGATAGATGTCGGCGAGAACGATAAGACGTATTTTGTGGAGGCGGAGTTGCCCGGCTTTAAGAAAGAGGATATTTGCCTAGAGCTTTGCGAAGGCAAGCTGACAATATCCGCCGAAAAGGAGCAAAAATCCGAAGAGAAAAAGAACAATTACATTCACAGGGAGCGCAGATTCGGCAAAATGCAGCGCTCTGTGTACCTTAAGGATGTAAGCGACGAGAATGTCGATGCCGTTTTCGAGAACGGGATCTTGAAAATTACCCTTGAAAAGCTTACAAAAAAAGAATCCTCAAAAAGAATCGATGTCAAGTAGCAACAAGAGCCGCATCCTTAGGGATGCGGCTCTTGTTGCTGTAGAGGGCGTTATTAATTTTTGCACTTATCTCCGCCGGTATTGACTGTCTAATGACTTTGTGCGATAATGTTATCAACACAAAGTATTTGTAGGGGAGTATCCGGATGAAATTTGGTATTTGCATCGGCGGCGTCAATAAGCAAAAACTAACCTTTCTCAAGCAAACAGGCTACGATTATTTTGAAATTAGCCTAAAAAGGCTTGCCTTGCTCGGCGAAGAAGAGTTCTGTAATACGGTTAACACAGTACGCGAGGTCGGTCTGCCCTGTCTGTCTGCAAACAGTATGCTGCCCGCCTCGTACAAAATCGCTTCGGACGGCTTTGACCAAAAGGCAGCGCTAGACTATGTAGCCAAGGCATTTTTACGCGCGGCGCAGCTAGGTGTCAGCGCCGTTGTCTTTGGCAGCGGCGGCGCTAGATCAGTTGCGGAGGGCGTTGACAAAAACTATGCTTACAATAAGGTCGCCTCTTTTCTTAATTCTGCCGCGCTCATTGCGCAAAAGCACGGAATCACCATTGTATTGGAGCCGTTGAGCAGGTTCGAGTGCAATCTTATCAACACCATCGAGCAGGGAGCGGCGCTTGCCGAAGCTACTCAATCTTCTAATGTCAAGGCGCATGCCGACTTGTTCCATATGTATCATTCACAAGACGATATATCCAATATTATGAGGCACAAGGGGATCCTTGCGCACAGCCATATTTCTAATCCAAAAACCCGCATGTTTCCAAAACGGGCGGGAGAAGCCGATTATCGATCGTATATTGAGGCATTGCAATATGCTGGATGCGATACTTGCTCCGTTGAGGGGTGGGCTGTTTTCTTTGATTCCGCCGCTAAAAAAGCCATAAAACTGCTCAAATCTCTATAAAGCTAACTACCTATCAAGAATAAGACTTCTCAATCATTTCGCCTAAGAGACGCTGCGATATAGTCGGCGTACAATCCGACAATGTCAATATCAGTATTAGCATAAAGCATCCTTGCGCCTGCAATATCCTCTATCTCGTTGAATATCAATTCACCGTTGTCAAACATAAAGTCAATTCCCGCCATTGCGATGTCAAGAAAGCTTGCAGCGTACTGTACGAGAGTCGTTTCTCTTTCGCTCAGCTGATATCGGCTAGCCTTGCCTCCCAAAGAATAGTTGCTCTTAAAGCTTTTGTCATTATATCTTAGCATTGCCGCTACAATTTTATTGCCCACGATGTACACTCTAAGGTCTTTTCCACATTCGCTGACAGGTTGCTGCAGGATATATTCGTCCTCATTAATCAACAATAGCTGCGCTTTGAGTTCGCTAATATTGTTAACCCAAAACACCTCTTCGCCTCCGTGACCGTACAAAGACTTTACAACCAGCGGAAAGCGTAGCGCGCTTAGACTATCCACATCTTTGAGTTTACTAAAAACCATGGTATGAGGTATCCTAATGCCCTTCGCGGCCATCAGCTCATACGCTTTTTTCTTATTGTTCCCGTATTCGGCAACAGACGAATTGTTGAATACTCTTATCCCTTCGGACTCAAATTTTTTGGTCAAATCAAGGTTATATGTGCGCATTATTACTGCGCAGGGCGACTGTATCGGCGCTTTGCGATAGCGATAACCATTGCTGTAATCCAACTCTTCAATCAAAATTAGATTTAGTTGAATGCCTCTTTTTGCAAGGTGTTCAAAATACAATTCATAATACCCGCCCGCCTTGTCTAATCTTATTTTGTCATAGACAAGCCATACCGGACTACTGTCTTTCATACTGGCTCTTGATATACTCTGCAATGTGCTCCGCCGCGTTTATCCCCGTGCAATCAAATAAATTTTTGAAATGGGCATTCGAGTTAACCTCGCAAAAAACCGGCTCGTCCAGCTCGCCGAAAAGTATGTCCACTCCTGCAAAATCCAAGCCTATCGCCTTACAAACCTTCAATGCCATTTCCTTTTGCGGAGCGGTTGCCTCGTAAGAGTACATCGCGCCGCCATGAGTTACATTGGCAATAAAATCCTTCTCATTAACACGCATTACGCTTGCCACCACTTCGTTGCCAACCACCTGTATCCGCACATCGCGGCCGTAGCTGGTCATGATATACTCCTGGAACAAAAGCGGTTTTGATTTGGTTTTCATGACAATATCGAGCAATTCGGCATAATCCCTTGCAAGATATACTTCAGCCCCGAAGGAGCCGTATCTTTCCTTGACAACCAGAGGATAGCCCAGTGTCTTTTCCACTTCTTTAAGGAAGGTAAGACTGCCGTATCTCTCGAAGAAGGTCAAAGGCGCAAGTATAGTTCTAGGCATCTTGACAATACCGTCAAGAGTGATTGCGGTAAGTCCCTTATCGTCGCATATTTCTATCGCTTTCGAACTGTTGAAAGTCCTTATTCCCTTGCTTTCGAGGTATTGACACAGTCTTATATCCTTATCCCAAAAGAGCGAAAAGTCAGGTTTTCGTTCCCATTTGGCGGCGGTGTCAACCAAAACCTCGGCATTGGTCTTCATCTGAAGCTCAATGCCGCGCTTGGTGAATGCTGCCTGGAGCATTTCGTTAATTGTTGAATACTTTTCACTGTTGAGAAAAGCATTGACGATTAGTAACCCGTACATTTATCTCTTGCGGTTTATCTGGACGCGATGTAATCGTCAATTATTGTGTTGATCATATCCTTTGAAAATTCATTGTATCTCTGCGCCACATCATAGTGGTCGGCATTTCTTATTATGTGCACCTTGTTGACCGGAGCGCCCTCAAGCGAGCCGAACAACAGCACCACGCTGTCGCCGTGCATTGTTGTGAGCGTGCCCGAATATTTGAGCGTGTTATCGGACTGCGTCTCAAACTGTATGGTGCATGCCGTAGGATAATCGATACCGGCTATATAATGGGTGTTGACAAGACTCATAGAGTGCACCTTTCGTCCGTCAGACATGGTCACATATGACGCATCGACATAGTCGAGCCAGCTCGCCATAGCAGGACGCAACTCACCGTTACTCATGTACGCCCAGTCACGCGAGATATAAAAGTCATACAGTTCCTCGGGCGAATTGAAGTATACATATTCGCCATCAATCATAATAAAGCTGCTCTTCTCGTTGATATCGGCATCCGGTCCGCCGTCAAGATTCATGGTGTATTGCGGAGACTGCAACAGATGATATGACGGCAACAGTTGATACACTGTGTACATATTAATAAGGGGCTTGAATTGCTTTTCAAAGGCATTCTCTACAACTTCCATCAAAAAGGAGAGCGAACTGGGAAGATTCTCTCTAAGCCCGCTGATCATGTTGTCTACATTCTCAAGCGTGGAGATTGCAGTTAGCGAGCCGCTGAGCGGAGAGTCAAAACAGGCAACCAGCTTGACCTTGTCACGGTTGGCTTGACTGTTGGCAAGATAGATGCTTGCTACATGGCCGCCGTTGCTGTGAACCAAAAGTATTACCTCAGAATATTTCTTTGCGTTGACAAACTGCTCGAGTTTCGCCGCCGCATTTCTATTATCCAGACGGAAATCATAGTTGAATACGCTTACTTCATAGTCATCTCCGTAACGCTCCTCCATCTCCATATACATTTCGGTGTAGGAGTTGATTGCACCGTAGCGAAGTCTTACCGGATTGTCAAAGCTCATATCAACGGCCTTGACCGAAGCAACTTTGGGGGTACCGTCCTCATATACCGCCAGCTTGTTGAAGATGCTGTTTTCGTTACCCTCATAGCCATTAGCCGAGATATTGCCAATTGCTGCCAAGACTGAAGCATTATAGTTAGGATTGAGAATGAGCGGAGCAACCTTGGAAAAATTGATTCCTTGCGGGGTTACCAGCTCCGAAAACCATAAATCCAATGCAAAGGGGTCCCATATCGGCTCATTCGTCGCCGAATCATACAGTCCGCTTGCCATCAAACCGGGTAATATAATTATCGCTTTTCCGCCATCTTCCTCGCCCGATGGCTTGACGCATGCGGCAAATACCGGTACCAGCGACAGGCACAGAACGACGGGCAGAATTATTCTAAATAATATTTTTTTAATCATAAAATGCCACTCCCTAAAATTAATTGGAATCATTATAACATATTGACTGTCCTATTTCAACAATCGTAAGGAAAATAATCCCAGCAATACCCCTGCGCGCGCCGTATCGCGCATCGTATTTTGATAATTAAACTAAGCAAGCCATATGTTGGGTAATTTCATTGCCAAAAAGCTATGCGGTGTGTATAATATTTTTATGGAAAAGTTAAAGTATTTAGTGAGTCCGGTATATAATCCCCATATCAATCTCGCCGTGGAAAGCGGCCTGTTGGAATGCGCGGATTGCCCGACTCTTTTTTTGTGGAAAAATGAGAGAACCGTAGTTATCGGCGCCAATCAAAACCCCTATGCCGAATGCAATGTGGGGGAGCTCCTTTCGGACGGCGGCGCGCTTGCAAGACGCAGGACGGGCGGCGGAGCGGTCTATCACGACCTAGGCAATCTTAACTTCTCGTTCGTAGCGGACAAGCATTGCTACGATGTGACAAAACAACTTTCGGTAATACAAAAGGCGCTGCTCCCGTACAATATCGAAGCGGTCTTCTCCGGTCGCAACGATCTCCTTGCCGACGGCAGAAAGTTTTCGGGGAACGCATTCTACAAAACGGATAAAAACTGCCTTCATCACGGCACAATACTGATAAAAACCGATGGCGCCAGACTTTCGAAGTATCTCACTGTTAACCCCAACAAGCTCATCAAAAAGGGGGTTCAGTCCGTAGTGAGCCGTATCGTCAACCTCTGCGAGCTTAATCCGAGCATAGATTCGACCAACATTATGCCCGAGCTCATTGCAAGCTTTGAATCTGTATACGGGGCTGCCGCAACCAACATGGACTTCTACGCCCTTGCCGAGAGCGAAACTGTCACCAAACTTTACAATAAATATAGTTCGGACGAATATTTGTACGGCGACTGGGCTACTTTCTCAGCTAGTCTCGTGCTCAACAACGAATGGGGGCTTACAGAGATTGCCTTGAATTGCGATAATAATCTTATAACTGGAATTAGAATATCTTCGGATTGCCTGTTTCCCTCTCTCATCGGCTACGCGGAGAGCTTGCTCACCTCTTACGAGCTTAATGCGCCGCGCCCGCCTATCAGTGCAGCTTTGACAGACAGCGAAAGGTCAATTCTCAACGATATATTTGATTTTATTAACGAAAAAGGAGTCCGCAATGTTTGATGTCGCAATAATCGGGGGAGGCCCTGCAGGCTACAACGGCGCAATAAAGGCCGCTTCTTACGGTCTCAGCGTAGTATTAATCGAGAAAGATCGTCTTGGGGGAACCTGTCTTAACCGAGGCTGTATTCCCACAAAAAGCCTTCTCAAATCTGCCGAGCTTATCGAGGAGATTCGCTCGTCGGGAATTTTCGGCGTAACCTCTGACAATCTCAGCTTCTCTCTGCAAAAAATATACGAGCGCAAAGATGCGATAACGGATAAACT
>CAYTUT010000004.1:0-22144 GCA_964441295.1 uncultured Christensenellaceae bacterium
CCATAGTGCCGAGCACTACTTCAAAGGTGTCAATGTAAGCTTCTAGCTTTTTTATCAAGGGAATTGCCTCTTTGGTCTCCTTAAGTTTGACCATCAGCACTTCTCCTGCTTGAGAAAACTCCCTGCCCGAAAAGCGCAAAATCTCCTGCGCTTTTCCCATATCGGCAGGCTTAATCTTGAGCATGTCCGTGCTGTACTTCTCTTTGAGCGCGTACGCAGTGCCCTTGGCTGATATCTCCCCTTTGTCAATGATTATTATATAATCCGCTGCCGCTGCCTCCTCCATGTAATGAGTAGTCAAAAAAACAGTCATATTAAGCTCTGCCTGAAGAGAGGCAATGGTCTGCCATACCATCTTGCGCGTCTGGGGATCCAACCCTGTCGTGGGCTCGTCAAGAAAAAGTATTTTGGGCATATTGACCAATGCTCTTGCAATATCCGCTCTTCTGCGCTGCCCCCCCGAGAGCTTTCCGTAAGGCCTATCGATATACTCAGTCACCCCTGCCGAATCCGCCGCAAATCTTACCGCCGCCGCGATATCCCTTTTTTTGCCGTAGAGCTTGGCTCTTGTAACAAGATTTTCCCTTACGGTAAGCAGCTTGTCAAGTACGC
Source organism: uncultured Christensenellaceae bacterium (assembly GCA_964441295.1). Lineage (GTDB taxonomy): Bacteria > Bacillota > Clostridia > Christensenellales > CAG-1252 > SACC01. Next base: position 613 of record CAYTUT010000004.1, read on the forward strand.
TGTCTTGAAATACAACTCCGATCTTTTCGCGTATGCTGTCGTCTTCGCGACCCAAGCGGTGCCCGTCTATCACAACTTCGCCCTCGTCGGGCGCAAGCAATGTGCATAATATGTCTATTGTCGTCGACTTGCCCGCGCCGTTAGGTCCGAGAAAGGCAAATAGTTTGCCTCTCTCTACATAAAAATCAATGCCTTTTACCGCCTTGACCTCGCCGTAATTTTTTTTCAGGCCCTTAACCTCAATAATTCTATCCATTACTACTCCCTCTTAGTATCAGCCTTGACTCCAGCCGTCAATACTGCTTCCTTAGCTACCATTATACTAATTCTGCGCTATTTTGTAAACATATCTCTAGTTTAGATGTTTACACATAGCCAGATTGTGTGGTAAAATTATAAAATATGGGGGTAACATAATGGCAAGAGCATTAATTACTGGAATTTGCGGTTTTGTTGGCGCGCACCTTGCGTGTTTGCTGTATTCGGAGGGTATTGAGGTTGTCGGCGTCGATATAGGCGATAAGACCCACAATGCAGAGCTGGGACAACTAATTCAAGGGAATAAAATTACTGTCCACAAGGGAGATTTGCTTACCTTCGACTTTGCTAAAATAGGCAAAGTCGACTATGTGTACCAGATTGCGGGCAAGGTAAGCGTCTGGGGCGACATAAGCGTATTCAACCGTATCAATGTGGACGGAACGCGGCGCGTAATCGATTTTGCTCACAGTGTGAAGAGCAAAGTAATTGTGTACTTGAGCTCCACCGCCGTGTACGGCTATTACGGCTATACAGATTTGAAAGAGGAAGATGAAAAAAGACCCATGAATAATCCCTATTCACTCTCCAAGCTGGCTGCCGAGACAATGGTGATGAGTTATTGTAAAGAGCTGAAACAAAACTTTGTGGTAATCCGCCCCGGCAACATCTACGGAGAGAACGATATGACCTCCTCATACGATATCTATCGTCTGCTGAAGAAGGGTAAGATGCCGGTAATTGACCGCGGCAGGCACAAAAGCTGCTTTGTGTATGTAAAAAATCTTGTAAAGGGCATATATCAATCAAGTATAACACCTTCAGCTTATAACGAAGATTACAACCTGACAGACGGCTTCGGAGAGACCTTGAGGGACTATCTTACGCACGCTGCGCAGGCTCTGGAAGTTAAGCCCAAGTTTACTAGCGTGCCGGCTTTTCTTTCCAAGCTGACCGCGCGGACTGTGGAAGGCGTGTATCATCTGCTAAACATTAAGACCATGCCGCTAATTACGATGTTCTCGGTCTTGCAAAATTGCGTTGACTATCATTTTTCTATCAATAAAGCGCGCGAGAAATTCGGCTATAATCCCGAGATAAGCTTGGAAGAAGGCACACGCCGTACCGCCGCATGGTTCAACACAATGCCTAAAGATATCAAGGTAAAGAGGTAAATATGAAAGAGAAAATCAAGTTAGAGTGGCAAAAACTAACCGATGGAGCGGACAAAAAGACCATAATTACAATTTTATTTATGACGGTGACAATCGGTCTATACTTTTATTTCGGCATACAAGACTTCTTTGTCAAGACTTTCGGCGACCGCTTCTCCTCTCCCTCCGAACTGCTGTATTATAAATACATATACCATAATTTTATGGCGTTTTTCTTTTTCTTCGTGCTTTCAATACCGATTGTCAAGCTTGTGCTCAAGCAAAAGGCTGAAGAGGTCGGCTTGGTCTGGAAAGAAAAGAAAATGTCAATTACAATAATCCTTATCGCACTGTTTATTGTGCCTGTAATGAGTCTAAGCGCGGCAGTCGACCCCGAAATGGCGGCAATGTATCCTCTAGGCGGAGACAAAATATTCAGTTCGGCAGGTTTCTTTATTCTATACTATGTATCCTACATAGCTTACTATTTTGGTTGGGAGTACCTGTTTAGGGGAATGGGGCTTTTCAACGTCGGCAACCGCTACGGCTTTGCGCTTGCCATTGCCGTAACTACCATGATATCCGCGCTGATACACTCGAGCATTGCCGGCTTCGGCAAGCCTTTCGCCGAAACCTTTTCGGCAATATTCGGCGGGATTCTCTTGGGATTTATTGCCTACAAATCAAAATCAATATATACTACTTTGGCAATTCATATGCTTTTGGGATTCAGCCTCGATATACTGATTCGTTTAATCTAATAAGGAGATAATCTATGGAAAAAATCGCGATTGTAACGGGAGCTTCCTCGGGTATCGGCAAAGAAACAGCTCTTCTTCTCTCTGCCAACGGATACACGGTGTACGGGCTCAACAGAAAGAAGGCTGAAATACAAGGCATTAACTTTATCGCAACTGACTTGACAGATGCCTCTAGTGTTGCCGCCGCCGTAAAAATAATTGCCGACAAACACGGCAGAATAGACCTGCTGGTTAACAATGCCGGCATGGGGATATCGGGCTCTACAGAGAACACCGCTCTTGAGAAAGCCGAATACATATTCGATGTCAACTTCTTTGGCGCATTTGAGCTTACCAAGCAGGTGCTCCCATTTATGAGGGCGCAGAAAGCGGGCAGAATAATCACAATAAGCTCTCTCGCCGCTGTCTTTTATCTGCCCTATCAGGGCTTCTATTCGGCAACAAAGGCTGCAATTACCTCGCTAATGAACGCACTGCAGCTTGAAGTGCGGCCTTTTAATATCAGCGTGACCACTATTCTCCCCGGTGATATCAAGACAGAATTCACCGCCAACCGCAAAAAGAATGACGACGAGTTGGAGGCTTATCGTGAAAGAATGGAAAAATCCGTCTCAGTTATGGAAAAGGATGAAGAAAACGGCATGCCTGCAAGCTGTATCGCCAAAGAGGTCTTAGTACAGGCGACAAAGAAGTGTCCCGACCTCAATGTTGTGGTTGGCGCAAAGTACAAGCTGCTTGCCTTCCTTGCGAAGGTATTGCCGGCGGGCTTCGTCAACAAAATGATATACAAAATATACGGCGGCGATTAAGCATAAAAGCTCGGGAGCGCATATGAAAAAAATTGTACAGTCCAAGTTGTTTGCGGTGGTTTGCCTTGCTGTCGGTCTAGCTGCGCTGCTGTCCGTGGTGCTCCAGACTGTATTTCCTTCGCTCGTTTTTCCCATCGATTTTGAAATATTTGGCGGCGGCGCAAGCCTGCTTGCCTATTTCACCATACTTTCCAATATCTTTGCGGGAATATGGCTGACAATGCTTTCAATCTACCTGCTAACCGGCGCTAAGGCATTGCGCTTTGCAGTAAACCCTGTAATACAGGGTGCTTTGACTCTGTATGTTTTTATTACCGGTGTAGTGTACTTCGGCATACTGTCCTGGGCAATGGACTTCGGCTTTGGCGCCAACGCGCTGTACCACACGGTTAACTACATCAACCATCTGATTGTTCCTCTCTATTTAACCGCGCTTTGGTTTCTTCCGTTATCACAAAAAAGGCTTATGATCAAAGACACATTGTACTGGCTTATATTTCCGTTATTATATTTTGTCTTTTCGATGATAAGAGGCGCGTTTACCAACTTTTACCCATATCCCTTCCTTGACCCTAACATTCTCGGCAGTATTTGGGGATTTTTGAACGGCTATTTTTTGGTCGGCATTGCTTTCGTTTTGTTTGTGGGCGTGTTTATAGGCGCAGGATATGCTCTGATGCTCATCCGCAATAGGCTTATGTCCCGCCATTTTGAAGAGCGGTAATTTTTCGGCTTTTGCACAATTATAGCGAAACTTTTTCTTTTAGCGTATCGCAATGAATGTATAAAAACACTCGCTACGGCCTTCCTTATTCTAATTGCACCTCAATTTACAATAAACGGTGATAATTAATCTTAACGGCGATATAACCTCCAGTTTATAAATTATAATTGACAAGAATTTGCAAAATTAACTAGTTTTCGTTAATATTTTGCAATTTGAAGTATATTCTTTCAATTTACAATAGAATTAGGTCAAAAATTTTTTGAGGAGGGGAAATTATGAACAAGTCATTTTCGTTTCGATTATTTGGTCTCATTGCATTATTCGCAATATGCATCTTTTCATTTATGGCTTTGCCAATAAATATTCCTTACACCGCAAAGGCGCAGTTACATACCACTGCCATTGCAGATCAGGGTATTTATTACATTCGAAACCAACGGTCAGGCCTCTATATGGATGTGCAAAACGCTTCCTTTGACATACCAACACAAATGGTTCAATATTCTTACAACGGCAATAATAATCAGCAATTTAAGCTTAACAGGATTGGGACAGATTTGTACGAAATCATACCCTTATGCAATTATTTTAACAGCAATTCCTACCGATTGAATGTAGCAAACGCAAGCAGTGCAAATAATGCCCAAATCCAAACATATTCCGCTAACGGCACTGCAGCGCAGCAATTCAAAATAATGCAAACCGGTAATAACGACGGCGCTTTCAAAATTTTGACTGCCACTTCGAATTATACAAAATGTGTTACGGCGGCAAATGCAAGTATGAGTACGGCGAATCTCATTCAATATACTTATAGCAATGACGGAACTTCCGATAATGACCATTGGTATTTTGAACGCAGTGTAATAAATTCGGTTATTACAATCCCTTTTATGTTAGGTTATACCAACAATATTTATTTCAAGATTCCTGACAACAAATACTACACGGTTGAAACTTTTGGCAGCCTTAACACAACGCTTACTATTGAAAACCTAAGCTGCGGTACAATAACAGACTACGACAGCGGTGAGGGCAGCAACGCAATGCTGGGCTTTCAGGGTGAGCAGGGTACAATTATCAATATAAAAATCAATCCAAATACAAGCGCGCTATTGACATCCTGCCAACTACAGATACGGCGGCAGCAGGCGGTATTGTATGGGTTCGATTACGACCTGAATACAAAGCCGGACATTAATGACGCATATGACGAAATAAGCGGTATGTATAACACCTTTAAGTTCGTCAACGAAGAAAACACTCATATTGTTGCGCTTGACGAAAGGGGGCTGCCTAGATTAGACAGTGATGTTGTGCTCTTTGCGGGACATGGCTCGTCAATTGGTGTTGACTTCCCGCATAGTGTTCTCACAACCAGCGGATTCCCGGAGCATATTAATAGCAAATTGATATTCTGGTCAACTTGCAACTCTGCCCTGGTGGATCCAATTTTCAATGACTGCTTAGTGGATGCCTCGGTAGAAAAAGGCGCGCTGTGCTCTATTGGATTTACTGTGTCTGTCAACAGCTATTCTGCAAGATTGTTCTCAAAAAGGTTCTTTATAAAATTAGCTGACGGCTATACCGTCAGTAATGCGGCTGTTGCTGCAAAAAATGCTCTCTTTTGGCCTTTTGACAACGCAAAAAATTATAGAATAGCTGGCGACGGTTCGACAACTATAACAACGCCCGCTCCAGTGCCCAAAAGCGCAGCCGCTTTGAACACATCATATGTTAAGGAATTAAACTATCTTTTGGAACGAGAAGAATTATATGCCTGCAATTTGTCAGACAATATGGTAAGATACTACAGAACAATAGACGGTTACATTACTAACGAGTGCTACGATGTGGTTTACGACGGCAAAAAGAATATCAGCCAAATAACACATATGGGACGAAGCATTGACGGCGCTAAAATACTTAAAATAGCGCAGGACTGTTCCGCGGTAACAGATAAAAACAGTGAAAACCGTGTTAATTCTGATAACCTTGAGAGCACTGCAACACATATAATATACTACAATTTCGGAAAATGTGTTGTTCCTATTGAAATTAATTACCGCAACTATTATAATAGAGAGTGTCGATACTACTATCAGGAAGTAATTTGCATCAATCTTGCGACAGGAGATTATATCGATTACGGGGACATTGTGGGGGGATAGGTGAACATTATGAAAAATAAGAGGCTTGTTATACTTATAGCGGTGTTAGCGGTGTTGGTTATGATAATCGTCCCGTCTGCACTAGTTATGTTCGTTCCAAGAAATCTTGCAAAGCTAGTGCCTGATGAGGATATTGTATCGATACAATGCACTAAATATAAAGGAATATACGAAGATGATGTGCTGACAGATATTGTGCTGACAGATTATGAGCTGCAAGAAGATAAGTACCCGGAATTTTTCAGCAAAATTGAAGCATTAACTTATAAAAAAGAAAATTTCATTAATGCAACGAGATACAGGGATCCATATTCCATTACAATCACCTATGGCAGCGGTGCGACTGTTATATTTAATGAATCCGACTACAAAATGACTGATTCAAGCGGAAAAGCAACGAAAGCTTTTGGCATAGTCGGTCTTAATACTAACCTGCTCCCCGTGTACCAATTATTCGACCAAGAAATTGTGATAGACTAGCAGTACAGTATTGTATCTCGTATCACCGCAATCGCTGCTATTTTAATTGACTTCGTTAAAAAACAAGTCCGGCAATTCCGGACTTGTTTTTTAACATAAGCTATTGCTATCTTCCTATTCCGTGCCATATTATTAAATATAGCGAAGTAACTATAACTACCATTCCCTTTTGTTCGGCGAACACAAATGAGGGCAAAATTATTTTTCGGTTATTGTGCCGTCCCAGGTAGTTACTTTTGTCTGTTTCTTCTCCTCGTCGTCGAACCAGTGTGTGGTTACGGACTTGGTCTCGGTGTAGAAACGCATTCCGTCCTTGCCCAAAATATGCAGGTCGCCGAAGAAAGACTTCTTGTGCCCTGTAAAGGAGAAAAAGCCTACCGGCACAGGTATTCCTACATTTATGCCTACCATTCCGCCGTGCGTCCTTTTTACAAACTCTCTTGAATAATGTCCGCTCTGTGTGTATATAACCGAACCGTTGGCAAAGGGGCTATTGTTGATAAGCTCAACTCCCTCGTCAAAGTCTTTGACTCTCTTGATGCAAAGCACCGGTCCGAATATCTCCTCGTTGCCCACGCTCATCTCGGGTGTCACATGGTCAAATATGGTAGGCGCAATATAAAAGCCTTGAGGATTGTCGGCGTTAATATATCCTCTGCCGTCAAGCACCAACTTTGCGCCCTCATCAATACCTTTCTGTATCCAGTTTTCTACAGCTTTTTTGTGGCTGGGCGAATACACCGGGCCTAATTGGGAGGTCTTGTCATAAGCGGCGCCGATAACCAGCTTTTCAGCTTGCCCTTTGAGCAATGCAACGAGCTTGTCTGCGATTGAGTCGACTGCGACAACTACAGGCAGCGCCATGCATCTCTCGCCGGCGCAGCCGAATGCCGCGTTGATTATGCCTGCCGCCGAGCGCTCCAGCGCGGCATCCTCGGTAACCAGCGCATGGTTCTTTGCTTCGCACAGTGACTGCACTCTCTTGCCTGCCGCGGCGGCAGTCTTGTATACATGCAGTCCAACCGAGGTCGAGCCGACAAAGCTTACGCCGACTATATCATCGTTGGTAAGCAATTCTTGAGTCACATCCCTGTCGCAGGAGACAACGCTGAGCACTCCGGCGGGCAGACCTGCTTCTCTATAAATCTCGGCTATTCTCAATGCGCTCATCGGAGTAGCGCCCGAGGCTTTGATTATCATCGTATTGCCTGTCATCAAGCACATCGGCACCATCCACCCCATTGGTATCATAGCAGGGAAATTGAACGGGCAAATACCCACGAATACGCCCATTGATTCGCGGTATGTAACCGTATCGTAGCCCTTGGAGATGTCCATTAGTGATTCTCCCATCATGAGCGCCGGCGCCGTAAGCGCATGCTCTGTGCCCTCTATTGCCTTAAGCACATCGCCTCTTGCCTCGCTCCATACCTTTCCGTGCTCGTACGCAACAAGATGCGTCAGTTCGTCAAGGTTTTCGTCAAGGAGCTGTTTTACCTTGAACATTATCTGTGTTCTCTTTGTAATAGGCGTGTCAGACCACTTGATATAAGCTTTTTTTGCCGACTTAATTACCGCTTTTATCTCATCTAGGGTAAGACGCGGCATATTTGCCACATGCTCGCCCGTTGAGGGATTGTATACTTCATAAAACTTATCTGTAGCTGACTGCACATTCTGGTTTTCGAAAAAATAATTCAGCGTTTTCATATATCCTCCAATGTATTATATTTACTATCATTATACAACATCTTAGTCTTTACCCCACAATTTGTCAATAGCTTTACCGGTACAGATCTCGATATCAGCCTTCTCTTCCGAGCTGAGTCCGTCAAGACCGACTCCTGTCTTCATCAGCTCCACACCTTTTATAAGGGTGTCGAACCGCTTATTGTTGAGCTTGTAGCGAAGCGCAAAGATAAAAGTTATCAAAAGCAGAACAACGGGTATGACAACGAACATGATTCGGATACCCTGCACAATGATTGAAGTAGCGTATCTTGCCGGATCAAAGTCTTGCATGCTTGCTTTGAGTATGTTGTACTTATTTTGATCAAAGCCCATTGCCTTTAGTCCAATGCCCAGCATAAGCACTGCAATACCGGACGCCATCTTTCTCACAAATGTGGTAAAGCCGCTGTAGATGCCCTCTCTGCGCTGCCCTGTAATCATCTCGTCTACATCAAATATATCAGTTAGCATCGACCAGGTCGATAAGTTGCCCGAAGAGGAGCCGACCGCTATCAACGCCGCCAAAATCAGCAAGACAAATAATGGGGTCTCGGTTGTAATAAAAATAAACGCAAGAGAAGCAAGTATCCATATCGGCATTCCGATGAGCAAGGGGAAATTCTTCCCTTTTTTCTTTGCCAAAAAGCCTTGGAGTGCCATAAACAGCAGCGAGCAAACGAGGAGAGTGCCGATAATCAACTCGTAATTTTTGTATTTGAGTATCACGATATCGATATAAAAGATAAATAGCGCAAGTATAAGGTCAATCGCCACCTGGAAAGACAAGAACACAGCTAGATATATTCTGTATGATTTGTTATTGAGCACGCTGAGCCACTTTTTGATACTGAATTTTTCGACAACAGGCACATCCGCCCTTTCTTTTGTGCCGAAAAAGGTAACGAGCCAGCACAGAGCAAAAATCAATCCAAACACCGCCGCCATTACAAGGTAACCCGTCTTTTGGTTAGGCCCGTTCTCTTCGCCGCCAATCGATTTGATAATAATGCTCGGCGCAACCGCCGCAACAAGTGCGGCGCCGGCAGATACAATCATCCTCACCGTAGTATAGCTCGTTCTGTCGTTGTAATCGGTGGTCATGTCCGAAAGTATTGTGTTGTATGGCACCATAACTATAGTGAAGGCAGTGCCGAAAAACATATAAGCGAATACATGGTATATTATCTTTGCGGACATATTAGTAATACCGAAAGAATAAAACAACATTACAAAAGAAAGAAACACCGGTACCAATCCTATAAGGAAATATATCCTTCTTCTTCCGTATCTAGAACGGGTGTTGTCGGATAGGTTGCCCACAAAGGGATCGGTAACCGCGTCCCATATCTTGCCTGCGAATATTATTGCAGAGGCAGCTACTACATCTATGCCTTCCACAAGCACCAAGAAATTCATGTATAGCAGGCTGAATATCAAAAACGCCGCACCGCCGTATATGTCTCCGGCTCCGTATGCCAGCTTTGATTTTAACGCCTTATCCATAATACCCTCCCGACTATATTGAGTATCCCAGCTGCTCGGATATTTTCATCGCAACATTTTTTAATCCCGAAGCAACAGCAAGTAGTCTTTGCTCTTTTAAGCGGTACGCCGGCCCCGAAATCCCTATTGCATACTGCGCCTCGCCGTTATGGTTGAATACCGGAGCGGCAACGCACCGTATCTCCTCGCTCAGTTCCAAGTCATCTACGGCGTAACCGTTAGCCCTTATTTTTGCAAGCTCGATTCTCATCGCATCGGGGTCGGTTATTGTGTTGTCTGTAAACCTTTCAAAGGTAAGCGTGGAAAACAGTTTTTCGCTGACTTCGGTATCGCTGTACGCCCAGAGACACTTTCCGACCGAGGACGCGTGCAAGGGTTCTCTTTTGCCAACCTTCGCATTAACCGTTATTCTTGAGTCCGTCATTATCTGCTCGATTATAACTGCGCTGTCGTTGGACAATATGCAAAGGTGCACCGCTTCGCCTATCTCTTGAGAATACGCGCTCATCAAAGGCCTCGCAGCAGATATAATATTGAGGTTTTTGTATAACTGCTGGGACAGCTTTAAGATTGCGGGCCCGAGCTTGTACTTTGAGGTTTCCTTGCTCTTTTCTGCCATATTGTATCTTTGCAGCGTCTCAAGAATCCTGAACGCGGTACTTTTATTGATACATAGTTCCTTAGCAAGCTCCGTTACTCCGACACTCTTTCTCGATGCCAAAAACAACAAGGAGGCAAGCCCTCGCTCTAATGACTGGCTCATAGCGTATTGTTGATATAATTGGCGAGGATGTGTTGCTGCAACTCGCGGTTGCCGCACTCCACTTTGATTATATCAGTGAAGGGCTTGAAGGAGAATATTCTATCCCTGATGCCGGTGTCTATGTCTTTAAGGATGTCTTCGAGCTTTCTATGCGCAATACAAGATATCGCATTAAGTCTGGCTCTGCTTTCTGCCTGGCTTGCGCTGCGCTCAAGAGGATAACCCTTGCCTCTTTCGTCCTTGAACAGCTTTTCAAAAATGTACTCGAGATTGATATTGCCTGCCCATCCATAGCCCTTGTTGAGCGCAAGAGAAATACAATTACCTGCATTTATCTGGCTGAAAAGCCACGCGTCAAGCGGTTCGTTAATCAGCCCGCAATAGACCCCGGGATACTGCATCGCCGAGATTAAGAAACCTTCTCCCGTGCCGCAGCCTCCGACGACCATATCGACAGCGCCCAGATTGAGCAGTATCGCGGACATTAGTCCGGTATGGATATAAGTCAACTCCGGCTCTCCGCTTTCTGCGGTCATGCCCGCATTAACAACCTGCATTCCCGTCTTTTCGATAGCCTTGATTATTTCTAGATTCTTTCCCCTTGCCGATACTTCGTTGATAACTGCAACTTTCATAATCCTTTCCTCTTAATACATTTTATTGCTTTGCTGACAATATCATTGGATGTTATGCACAGTATTTTCATAAGATAATCCTGTGTGCCCACTTCGCCGAAACGGTCATTAACTCCCACTCTTTCGAGCGGCACCGGCGCTTCCTCGCACAATACCTCTGCCACGGCGCTTCCCAGACCGTTGATTATATTATGGTTCTCCGCAGTGACCACCGCGCCGCACTTTGCGGCGAAAAGCACCGCCTCCCTGTCAATAGGCTTGACAGTATGCATGTCTATAACCGTTGCCGATATCCCAGTCTCTGCCAAACTATCAGCCGCTTTCAACGCCTCGTATACCATTATGCCCGAGGCTATTATGGCAACATCCCTGCCTTCTCTTAGGATGTTAGCCTTGCCAATTACAAACCGCGCGCCATCGCTATAGATTTTGACCGTTTTGCGCCTGCATGAGCGCATGTAAAAATTGCCGTATGTGTTGGCCATATGCGCGACCGCATCCTTGTACATCACACTGTCTGCCGGCTCTATAATAGTCATGCCGGGGATACATCTCATTATTCCGATATCCTCGAAAGGCATATGCGTGCCCCCGTTGGCGGTAGCGGTAACGCCCGCATCGCCGCCGATTATCTTGACATTCAAGTCCTGATACGCCGCTGACAAAAAGACTTGGTCATGCACTCTTCTTGTCGCAAAGGTGCCGAATGTGTGAAAAAACGGCACCATGCCCGTTGCCGATAAGCCCGCGGACAGTCCCACACCGTGCGCTTCCATAATGCCGCAGTTGATTGCTCTTTCGGGGAAAGCCTTGGCAAAGGGAGCTGTGCCCATGGAGTACTGCACATCGGCATCTATCGCTACCACCTTACTGTTGTGTGTGGCTGCAACAATCAGCGCATCACAATAGCTTTTGCGCATTTCTACGCTATCCAATTCGAATCTGTCAGCTAACATATTGCGCATAATGCCTTCTCCAATCTCCTGTCGATTTCTTCTACCGCGGAATTTGCCATATCAGGAGTAATTATCATGTAATGATTGAATCCTTTTATTTCCGCAAAGCTGCAGCCGTGTCCCTTTTCTGTGTTCATAACAATTACTGCGGGCTTTGACGCCGCTTTGGCTCTCTCTATGCCCTTGTATATTTCCTCTACCGAATGTCCGTCGATTTCAAAGGACTCCACTCCGAAAGCCCTGAATTTGGCAACAAGGTCAAAGCTTGAGCACACCTCGTCGGTAAAGCCGTCTAACTGTCTGTTATTCTTGTCCACGAACAATATTACATTGTCCAGCTTGTGGTGCGCCAAGAATTGTATTCCCTCCCAGACCTGACCTTCTTGCGTTTCTCCGTCGCCCACAATTATATATGTATAGCTCGCTATACCCTGCATTTTGTTGCCGAGCGCAGCACCGATTCCTAAAGATACTCCTTGCCCGAGCGAACCTGTGCTAAGGTCTATTCCCACGGTTTTCAGCCGGTCGCAATGACTGGGCAGCTTTGTCCCGTTGGCATTAAGGGTCAACAGCTCTGCCTTATCAAAAAAGCCTGCATTGGCAAGCGCCGCGTACAGTACTGGCCCGCAATGACCTTTTGACAGCACCAAATAATCGCGGTCGGGCTTTCGGGGATTGGCGCAATCCACATTCATTATCCCGCCGTACAACACCGCCAGCAAATCGGCAATGCTCATACTGCCGCCTATATGACCGTACCCCGCAGCCTCCATGGCGCGGATTGTCAGCTTTCTGATTTCCGCGGCGTTAATCAGCCATTTTCTTATATCCATTTAGCTTCTCCTAAACATGCCGAAAAATTTTCTGCGCTTCTGCAAGGGCTTATCCTCGTAGCTGTCAAGATAAATTTCGCTCTTTTTTCTTGAAGAATCCAATGACGCAAGCGCGAATTTCAATACCTCTCTGCCTCTTTCGCCGTTGAGCACCGGCTCGCGGTTATTCTTGATTGCATCTACAAAATCCCTTGTCGACGCTTCGAAAGAATCCGCCCAGTCACAAGGCATATCGCGGTATTCTGTCAGCTTGCCGTCCCTGTACATCAGCACGGGAGCCACGTCCGGCAGCAAAGTCGCTGTGCAGCGGGTTACCCATATAATGCCTCTGGAGCCTGTAAGCTCCAATCTTTCGTCGCAGGTGTAATACTTGCTCTGTATGTACATCTCGTCCGCGCTTGTCACATCGAACACTCCGTACACATTTTTATTCTTATGCTTCCACATAATAACTGCAGGGGCGTCCTGACACACTCCGGGTAGTACCGGTGTATACTCTATCCAGGCGTTGACCTTCTCCACATCGCCTAGCATGTACATTATGGTTGAAAATTTGTGATAACCGTCATCGAATATTATAGGTCCGCCGCCCGCCAAAGACTCGTTGACACGCCAGGCAAGCGATTTGACATCAACCTTCCAACCGGTGGTTTCCAAACATTCGTCTGCGTTAGCTAGCTTTGCGCGCAATTTTGTCGCCGGCACATTTTGCGAATTCAACGCGCAATTAGTCATCTTGTAGCGAAGTCCCAGTGGTTCTCCGATTTCTCCCGCGTCGAGCATCTTTTTGGCAAGCTGATATGGAGGATAAAAGACAAAGTTTTCGAATACCTTAAGCTTTACGCCGTTTTTCTTTGCCGCTTCAATCATCTTGTCGCACTCGGCAAGATTGAGCGCCATAGGCTTTTGGACAGAAACATGCTTTTTTGCCTCGCATGCCTGCACTGTCAATTCACAGTGGAGGTGATGGGGTACGAGTATCTCAACAGCGCATACCTCAGGGTCTGCAAGGACCTCCTCGTAGCTTTCGTATACTTTAGGTATATTATACTCTTTGGCGAATTTCTTAGCCTGAGAAGTGTTTTTGTCATATACCCCGTACAACTCAGCATCAGGATTATTAACGTATCCCCCTACATGCAATGTTGCAATTCTGCCGCAGCCTATCAGTACAAACTTGAGTTTACTCATACCCTTTACCCCCCTCCCAATTTGTTATGGGATGTTTTTATTTCTGTTTAGTTATTGATTATTGTTCTTTTTCACGTTTAACCGATTAAATGTTGACATTTTCTTCGGATTTTGCCTTTTCGTACGCAGCCTTTTTTTCCTCCATATAATTAGGTATGGGCACATCCCACCAGCCGAAAGCTTTGCCTCCGGTATACGGATGCTCACGGCTTACCTCCATATAGACAAAAGCCGGACGACGCTTCGCAAAAGCTTCTCTAAGACATGGACCGAGCTGCTCTAGGTCCTCTATATTGTATGCATCCATTCCGAATGCTTTGGCGATAGTCACAAAGTCGGGCGAATACACCTCGTCTCCTTTCATAAAATCGTTGCCGAAGGTGTGCTCTTTGCCAAGAACATCATGCTGAAGGTCTTTTATCGCCATCCAACCGCTGTTGTTGACCATGACCGTCACTACAGGAATCTCGTATTGCGCTATTGTAGACAATTCTTGCATTATCATCATGAAGTCGCCGTCGCCGAGCAATGCAATTACCGGACGCTCAAGATCTGCAAGCTGCGCCCCAATCGCGGCGGGCACTGCCCAACCCATTGTGGAAAAGCCGCCGGTTGTCAAATTGCAGCCAGCCTTGCTATACATGTATTCTTGAAACAGCTGCGCCTGCGTATTGCCGGACGAGGTAGCAATTATTGTGTTGTCCGGCAAGACTTGATTAAGCTTTCCAATAAGCTTTGATATAGTTATCGAATCGGTCTTCTGCGCTCTTATATCCTCAAGGTATTTCAGCCATTTTGCCCTCAGCTGAACTATTTCGCCGAGATACGCCTTATCGGGTTGAAATACGCCTTCTGCGGTGATTTTTACAAGAGCATCCTTAAGGTCTGCCACAATGCCCACATCGGCGCCGTAATTTTTGCCTATTTCTGCGCAATCTATATCGACATGGATAAGCTTGGTATCGGGGAAATTAAAGCTTATGCCCTTGCGGTAAGAACAACATGTTTCGTCCGCAAAACGCGCGCCAACCGCTAGTATAACATCTGCGTTACGGCATATCTCGAGTCCGATAGGCGTACCCTTAGAGCCGGTATGGAAAGCGTATTGCGGATGAGTCTCTCTCACCGCGCCCTTGCCGGCTAGCGTTGTCACAACAGCCGCGCCCCACTTCTCGGCAAGCGCTAGAATCTCCCGCTCTGCATTCGCTCTCAATGCGCCGCCGCCTGCCAGTATCACCGGTCTTTTTGCGGTCTTCATCAATTTTACTGCGGCGCTGACATATTCGGCGTCGGCAGAGGGCTTGCATTCTGTCCTTGCAAGCTCTTTGGGCATAAGATTAACATCTATAGCATCAGCCTGAACATCCATCGGCACAGCAACAACACACGGTCCCGACCTGCCCATATTCATCATACTGAAAGCACGGCGCATTATTTTGGGCAACTGGATAACGTTCTCCACCCTCCAGCTTCTCTTTGATAATGGCTCCAGACTTCTTATAATATTGCTGTCTTGGTATCTCTCCACCTCTTGCAGTACGCCCACGCCTCTCATATTGGTGTGCGTCTCTCCCGCCAGCATCAAGAATGCAGTAGAGTCAACATATGAGGTGCCTAGACCTATCGCTGTATTGAGTGTCCCGGGACCGATAGAAGCAAAGACCGCAAGCGGTTTTCCGGTAATACGGTAATACCCGTCTGCAATTGCTGTCGCGGTCTGTTCGTGCTTGACCTGAATATACTTAATGTTACCGGCATTGTCCTCCTTGCGTATTGCATCAAAGAGCCCCAGCACGCCATGCCCCGGTATACCCAAAATGTAAGGAACCTTCTCCTCAATCAGCTTCTTCAGAATAATCTCTCCACCCGTCAGCTTCATATCACTACACTCCCGCTTATAATTATATCTAAATTATGTCACAGCAAATTGCGGGTGTCAATACAAGAAGTAAAACAGCGTTGCGCCATATGCAACTGCAAATACTCCAAAAACTGTAAATTGAGTCTCGCTGCTTCGACGATTCTTCGCAAAATGTCAAAAATCAAGCGCTTGGCGCCGAATTTGAGAGTTTTGATTAGCGCTGTCTTTAAGATGCAGATAAATTTTGCTGCTTAAAAAAAATTGCATCTTTACAAGCCGCTGATAATATGCTATACTGTAGTGGTAATACCACTGGGAGCCACACGATGAGTAAAAAAGACATTGTTATGCGTAATATTATTAAGGGCATTGCCGAAGGGCTTTTCAAAATCGGAGAAAAGCTCCCTCCCGAGCGAGCACTTGCGGAAAAATACGGTATATCCCGCATAATAGTTCACAGCGCCATTGTGGAGCTGCACGCTAAGGGGCTGTTGGTTATCGCTCCCCGCAAGGGCGTAACCGTAGCCGATTATAAGCGGCACGGCAACATTGATTTGTTAGAGATTATCCTTACCGCCACCGAGGACCAGGACAACGAGCTGCTTGAGGGACTTTTGGACTCAAGGAAGCTGCTTGAGGAGGAGTTTGCTTCGCTTGCCGCCCTCAACCGTACGGACAGCAATCTTTGTAATCTCGAGCGGATAATTGCAGCTCTACAGCAGGCAAATGACCTTACGACAGTAGCGCATCTTGACTTTTCTCTACATCACGAAATAGCGCACGCAACGGGAAATGTTATATACCCTCTGCTAATCAAATCCATGGAGCATACTTACAAGCGGCTTATCAAAGAGTATTACGCTTCTATTGATAATTGGGGCGGCGTTGTAGCGCATCATCGGGTACTGCTCGAAGCAATCAGCGCAAAAGATTCTGTCCAAGCCAAAAAAATAATGCGCAGGCTGCTGACCGAGGGGGCGCTTAGCTTAAAGCAAAGGCACGGCATAAGACAATAGCCGCTATTATTACATTCAATACTTATACTATATATTCAAAATATAATAAAGGAGGATTATCATGAGCAAACTTAAAGAGCCCTATAATCTTTCCCCCCGTGTCAAATGGCTGAGAGAATATTACTTCAAGGGTGTAGAAAGAAAATGGAACAACGAGGCGCTTGCCTTCACTACCGGCGCTCCGCATGATGATATTTATGACGAATTTACCTTCTACATTGTGCCCGAAGTGCATAATTTTTTCAACACCTTTGTAAAAGGGTTTTTGGTGAGCGCCGAAAAAATTGAGGTGCCGAAAGACTTTTACAAGAAAAGCATACCCGAAAGAAAGCAATGGTTTAATCAAAAGGCTATAGTCGACCTTGTGCCTCAAGAGATTCTGCCCGGCGACTTGCTTGCCGGAGGTCATTTCAACATAGCGACCTCGCGTTGCCTAAGCTCCGGAGAGGCTAAGGACTACAAGGAGAAAATAAGGGGCAAAAACGGGTTCAGAAAAAAGCTTTTTGAAATAAAAGACAGGGGAATCGGCAACTGCGGTCCAACAAGCGGACATCTTATCCCCGACTATCCCCGTGTAATTACAGACGGATTCGGAAAGAAGCACGAATATTTCACCTCCTTGTACGAGAAACTCACAGATGAAGAAAAGCAGGGCAAAAAGGGCGCCAACTTGCGCGCAATGATAGGCGCTTGCTTAACGCCAAAACTTCTTGCCGAAAAGTATGCCGCCGAATGCGAGCGCCTAGCCCAAACCGAAGCGTATCCAAAGCGAAAAAGTGAGCTTTTGAAAATGAGCGAAATCAATAAAAAGGTTCCTTGGCTGCCCGCAGAGGATTTTCACGAGGCGATGCAGGCGCTGTGGCTTACCCATATGCTTGTAATGACCGACGAAAATTATCCGGGTCCCGGCGTATCGTTCGGCAGGCTTGACCAATACCTTTATCCGTATTATAAGGCATCCATTGACAAGGGCGAGGACAGAGAGTTTTTGAAAGAGATAATCAAATGCTTTTTTATACACTGCAATACCGCCTACGATTCGATGATACGGACAGGGACTAATCAGGGTATTACCGCAGGATACGGTCAGCTATTCAATTTGTCAGGCTGCGGCAAAGGCGGCATGGATATGACCAACGATTTGACCTATCTGTTCCTTGAAGTCATCGACGAAATGAGCCCTATGCTTGAGCCCAAGCCTAATGTAAGACTTCACCAAAATTCTCCCGAAAAGCTACTAGATAAGGTGTCAGATATGATTGCAGTGAGCCAAGGCGCGCCTTTCCTTCTCAATTTTGACGAAAGGTCTATGGCGGGCATGCTTCTAGAAGCAAAACGCTCGGGCGCAGAAAAGTATATCAATATCGATAATGTGCACGAATATGCGTCGGTCGGCTGTTTGGAAAACACGATGTGCGGCAATGACCGCTCCGCTACTGTTGACTGCAATCTCAACTTGATGAAAGCGCTTGAATATGCCTTGAATAACGGGAAGGACCTTATTGAATACAAAGACATGCTGTGGGGCAAAAAAATTAAGCAGACCGATTGCGCTCCCCTAACGGGCGACCCGAGGGAGTTTACCACCTTTGAAGAATTTTTCAAGGCTTTTGAGGTTCAGACGAAGTATATTGTAGGCTTAATGGCAGAGTTCTACAGCGATATGGACGCGGTTAAGGCAAAGTATTGCCCGACTCCATATCTTTCGGCGATAGTTAAAGGCTGCGCAGAAAACGGGCTTGATATCACCGAGGGCGGCGCGGAGCTCAACTATGTGACAATGGAGATTGTAACATACGCAAGCACCGTGGATTCTTTGCTCGCTATTAAATATCTGGTGTATGACAAAAAAATCTGCACCATGGATGAGCTTGTAAAAGCCTTGAAAAGTAATTGGGAGGGTTATGCAAAGCTGCAGGCTATGGCAATCAATAAAGCTCCCAAATATGGCAGGGACGATGATGAGGCGGACGAGCTTGCACGGCGCGTAATGGAGCTTTGGTCAGAGGAATGCTGGAAATACAAAACGAAGACCGGCAAGCAGTTCCGCGGCGGCATGCTCAGCTGGAATTACTGGATTTCGTCGGGATACATACTTCCCGCAAGCCCTGACGGGCGAAAAAGAGGTCAATTCTTGTCCAACGCGATTTGCCCGGTCAACGGAGCGGATATTAACGGACCGACATCCAACTCGAATTCTGTAGGCAAAGTTTTGGGCGGCAAAAAACAGGACGGCGACTATCTCGACTACTGCAACTATCTGCCAAACGGCGCTTCACATACGATTACGCTCAATCCCTCGCTGGTCAAAGATGCCGACAACCGCGAAAAGCTTAAGGCCTTTATCAAAGGATATGTCAAAAACGGCGGCACGGCGCTGCAAATAAATGTGTTGGACCCCGAAATGCTGAGAGACGCGCAGAAAAATCCACAAAACTACAGGCATTTACTGGTGCGTATTACCGGCTATAACGCGTACTTTACAAGTATTGGAAGAGAGCTTCAGGATGAAATCATCGCCCGTGAAAGCCATAGATGTATGTAATGAAAAAGGGTTTGATATTAGATATACAAAGAATGTCCACAGAGGACGGCCCGGGATTGAGGACGACTGCCTTCTTCAAGGGATGCAACCTCAAGTGCGCATGGTGTCATAATCCCGAGAGCATCTCGCCTTTTCCAACCGTACTGTGGCACAAAAGCAAGTGTATTGGCTGCATGACCTGCGTCGAAGTGTGCCCTACCCGCGCTTTGCGTGATAGCGGAGAAGGCATAAGGATAGACAGCTCTCTTTGTAAAAGCTGTTTTAAGTGCGCTGAAGAATGTCCCGGAGCCGCGCTTCTTGTGAAGGGCTGCTATTATTCCGTCGAGGAGCTTTTCGGCGAGTTGATTAAGGACAGAGAATATTTTGAGAGCGCCAACGGGGGAGTTACGCTTTCCGGCGGCGAAGCCCTGCTTCAGCGCGAGTTTTCCCTTAGCTTGCTGAAAAAGCTTAAGGAAGCGGGCATACATACCGCCGTAGACACTGCTGGACTGCTGGACTATTCGGTTCTTGAGGATGCGGCGAAATACACAGACTTGTTTTTGTACGATATCAAGCTCTTTGAGCCTGATCGGCACAAAACCCTGACGGCGGCAAGTAACCGGATAATACTTGACAATCTCACAAGGCTGGTTGCCGATGCCAAAGAAATCTGGATAAGGACGCCTATTATTCCGCAGGCTACCGATACGCTGGACAACATACGCGCCATTGCGGACTTTATCGAGGAGCTTAATGCCCCCACGATAACTCGGTGGGAGCTTTGCGCCTTTAACAATCTTTGCATATCCAAGTACGAGATGCTGGATATCGAGTGGCAATACAAGACTTATCCGCTCACATCCAAAGCATTGCTGGAAGATTTGGCGAATTGCGCCAAAGCACAATTAACCAATAAAAAAATAGTACGATCCAAGGGCATGACAAAATAAAAGGAGATGTTATGAGCAAGTTTTTTTCAAACGAGTCGGATTATAACAAAATGAGCGGCGACAGCAAGATAGGGCTTGTCGCGACAATTGACGAAGCAGGGTACCCTCATATATCGTTTTTATCAAGCATTCAACCGTTAGGCGACGATATGATGACGGTCGGTCAATTCACCGAAGGCCTTAGTAAGAAGTTTATGCTTGAGAGAAAGCAAGCGGGCTTTATCATTTTTACCCCCGAGCTTGAATATTGGACAGGGACAATGGATTATCAAAAGACCGAGATAAGCGGCAAAGAGTACGAGGAATACAATAAAAAGCCCTTGTTCCGTTACAATTCTTATTTTGGAATTGGAAAAGTGCATTATTTTAAGCTGGTAAGCCTTTCTCCAAAAACAAATACTACCATGAAAGCGATAATTATCGGCGCGCTCAAAACACGCCTTTTGGCCCTTTCAAAGACCGCAAAAACCAAAAATATTCTCAACCCGATAACAAAAGGCATGTTCAACGAAATTGACGGGTTGAAATTTATCTCTTATATGGACATGGACGGTTACCCCCGCGTGGTGCCGATTATTCAGGCGGCGCCGGCAGGCACTGACCGCATTGTTTTTGCCGATGCAGGCCGCGGACCCGCGGCGCTGATTCCGGACGGCAAAGCGTCAATATTTTTCACCAGTCTAAAGATGGAGTCTTTGCTTATTAAGGGCTTTTTCAAGAGAGTAGGCGGAATGGGCGTATTGGACATTGAAAAGGTCTACAATCCCATGCAGCCCCTGCCTAAGTATGTGTATCCCAACGAGCCGATACGTAAAGTAGAGGTTTTTGAATAATAACCGGTATCACTTAGTTAACTGTAATACCATTGACTCAGATAGCTACAATAACACTGTTATCTAGCTTTGTCGAAAAGCACGCCCTGCCGGACGGCAGGGCGTGCTTGATTTGCATATTGCTCATTTGACCTTGTAAGTGGTTGTTGTCAGGAAGTTAAGGGTGATTACCCTGCGCGCCTTGCG
This sequence comes from uncultured Christensenellaceae bacterium, assembly GCA_964441295.1. Taxonomy (GTDB): domain Bacteria; phylum Bacillota; class Clostridia; order Christensenellales; family CAG-1252; genus SACC01. The sequence continues at coordinate 21,955 of CAYTUT010000004.1, forward strand.
CATTTCGCCACTTATTTCATTATTCTTAGCATAGAGAGCTTATTTGCCGATCTTTAACTCTTTTTTTATCATATCAATAACAAATTTAGATGTGTCAGGATAATTGACCATCAACTCTTTTTCTACGAATTGAACTCTATCTGCCCTCATAGGATCATCGCCGTTAATGACAACATTTTGAATGAAGTTA
>CAYTUT010000004.1:22173-23846 GCA_964441295.1 uncultured Christensenellaceae bacterium
CTGGAAAATGCATGATAGTAATTGTCCATGCAGTGTTGACCTAATGGAACTAAAGACGCCCTTGTCTCCTCTACAGATTTCTGCATATAACAACATGGCTTCTTAGTGTAAAGATATTCCCCAATAAAAGAACCGCAATCATGAATCATCGCATCACTGTCTGCAAATTGTTGAAAATAATCGCCAGATTTATCAAACACCATGTTGGGATTTGATAGCAATCTCTCCATGTACTCATTGATTTCCTTCTGCGACCACACCTTGTACACTCTTAGATTGGTTAATAGCAAAGGATGCGGTCTGAACACAAAATCGACATCAGGAAACATCTGCGGAAGTTCCAAAAACAATTGGGAAAATCTCAAAAAATTTGAAATATTAAGCGTTTTCCACCCCCAAACCGTATGATGAGGGCATATCATTATACGCTTTCTTTCCTTAGGCCCCGTGACCGTCTCTGCCAACTTATCCATCTTGATATAGCCTGTGACGATACCGTTTTTCCCTCGAATTTTTCCTGTAGCCTCAAGATATCTTAAATTGGATTCTGTCTCAACACATGCCTTCCATAAATAATTATAAAAATCTGTGGCAATGATTTCATCCCAAAACTTCAATGCGGCAAAGCCGTAACTGGCATAAATCGGCAGGACATTTTTATCAAGAAAGTACTCAATGTGATGAAATGGATGAACCAAATGCTTATAGGGATTACAAAAAAATACAACACTGTATTCTGAGCCTAGCTCCAAATAGCTATCTTCGTTCAAATCATAGCCGTTAATTACCCTTTCGGAATACTGCGAATAAAGCGCATTAAATGTTTCGGTGTATAGATCTGTTTGATACTTAAACGATCTGGACAGGTTGGGAGCAACGATTATATATGGATCAAAGACATTATCATTCATCATCCTTTCGAAAACCGGCCTTGTGGGAAAAACACTGTGGAATACTACAATGAATGCTATCTTAATAGCTTTGCCTTTACTATAGAGATGCTTTATCGCACGCTCTTTTCTTTTGTATGAACGCTGAATGGAATAGAACTTGCGGTACAATATTCTTTGTGGGATGACCCTTTTGAGCTGCTGCTTAAATAAGATAAGCCCGTCCCTTAGCTTTTTCCATATGTTTATGTTGCTCTGCTTGAGATTTGCAAGCCCGCCTTGCTTGCTTAACTTTGCTGCTGCAATAAAAGCCTCCATCGTACCGCCGATCTTCACCTCGTACTGTTCGTATTGCAGAAGTCTTTGCTGAATAGCTGGCGAATTTAGGCACTGATCTAAGTATAAAGTGGAATTTTCAACAAATTCCACAAACCTTTGCGATATTTTTTCTAGCGAACAGTTTTCTGCGCAGTAGTCGTAGCACAATCTTGCAATCTCACCTTTTTTGCCGTCTTGGTATATGTGTTGCAAAACCTTTTTTATGGTGTACAAATCGTTATTAAGAGAAAAAAGGATGTCATTGTTCCAATTAAACAGAAATCCGTTCGCATCAAAAAAATATACATAGTTGTTTCCAACAAACGGCTTTTCGTCAGTAACGGGGATAAGAGTTGGAATCCCGAGAGAGGCGGCTTTAACGGCATTGGCGTCCGAAGCAATCAATATGTCAACGTTCTTTCTAACATAATCAGCGCTTCTTTCCTCTGACAGCTTCCCGGTACA
>CAYTUT010000005.1:0-21010 GCA_964441295.1 uncultured Christensenellaceae bacterium
TGTTGTTAACTACATTATAGCCTATATGAGCCGCCGGGCACAACCAAGAAGCGCGATTTGCCGATAATATTTTTGTACTGCGCGTAAATATAAAGATACCGCGCCGCGCGGGTGTCGGCTTGAATTAATCGGTTATGCTGTTTTGGCGCTATAAGCGCTCTTCAACGCTACCTGACACGGCGCAAAATAAAATAATTGTTGACATAAATGGCTTTTTATGTTAATTTTATATAAACGCGAGGATAAAGACACGGAATATCCAGCATTGCTACAGAGAGCTGTCGGGAGGTGCGAGACGGCGCGGTGCGGTTATGTCTATCACTTTTGAGCGGAGCGGCAGAATTACAGTAAGCCGTTACGGGCGGCCCGTTACAGCCTGCGAAGCGACAGCTTCGGTAAGAGAGCGCAAAGCGCGCTAAGTTGGGTGGTACCGCGGAGAATATTCGTCCCAATGCAAAGGATAATTGCATTGGGGCTTTTTATTATAACCGCATAATACTATAGATTAGCCAACTATTGCGAAAAAGCGTTGCATATATAATTATTTATAATGGAGGAAAGATAATGACAGAGCAGGTAAAACAAATTGCTGAAAGGCTGTACGGGTTGCGGACTTCCGCAGGGATTAGCGTCGAGCGCATGGCTGATGTGACCAATACCGGTATTGAAGCCTATATGAGAGCCGAGAACGGAGAGAGCGATTTTAGCTTTTCCTTTTTGCTGCGCTGCGCTAAGGAGTTTGGCGTTGATGTTACAGAGCTGATTTCGGGAGAGTCCCAAAAGCTTACATATATGCAGTTGACAAGAGCGGGCGAGGGTATGGCGCTTGAGAGAGCCAGAGAATTTTCTTACAGGCATCTTGCCGCCCGTATCCGTCATAAGGGCTGCGAGCCTTTTTTGGTTACTGCTAAATACTCGGACGAGGACGCAAAAGGCGCGATTCATCTGACATCTCATTCGGGAGAGGAATTTAACTATGTCCTTACTGGCAGTCTCAGAATTAGGATTGGGGAGCACGAGGAAGTGCTGAAGGCAGGAGATTCGATGTATTACGACAGCTCCAAGCCGCATGGAATGGTAGCGGTGGGCAACGCTGACTGCACTTTCCTTGCAATAGTGATGAACGATAATAAGACGGATAAGGACGCTCACGAGGTCGTATACTCCGAGCCTGTCCCCGTAAAGCGTAAGGACGAGATGACCTTATTCAAGAGGTACGCGACAGTTGAGGAGGATGCTTTCGGTAGTCTCAAGAGTATACGCTATCACATACCTGACGATTTTAACTTCGCATACGATGTGGTGGACGAGATTGCCGCAGTCAACCCCGACAAGCTGGCTATGCTGTGGGTATCCAACGAAGGCGAGGCGAAGCGCATCAGCTTCGGCGAGATGAGCGAAATGAGCAACAGAGCTGCCAATTATTTTAGGTCGCTCGGCATTAAAAAAGGCGATAAAGTAATGGTGATTTTGAAGCGGCATTACCAGTTTTGGTACACTATTCTCGCTCTCCATAGGCTTGGAGCAATCGGCGTGCCTGCCACACATTTGCTCAAAGTGCATGACTTTGTATATCGATTCGAAAAGGGACAGATTGACGCTATAATTGCAACGGCAGACGGAGAAGTGACGGCGGATGCCGAGGAAGCCGAGAAAAAGGTAGCGCCCTTGAAGGCAAGAATTATTGTCAAGGGGCGCCGCGATGGGTGGAGCGCATTTGACGATGAGATAATGAAATACAGCGCCGAGTTCGAGCGTCCCCAGGGAGATGAGGCGACGAAGAAGGATGATATCATGCTGATGTATTTTACTTCGGGCACGACCGGATACCCGCGCATTGTTATGCAGCCCTTCTATTACCCTATTGGTCATCTGGTTACGGCAAAATACTGGCATAATGTCGACCCCAACGGATTGCATCTCACAATATCCGACACAGGCTGGGCAAAATCGGTATGGGGCAAGATATATGGTCAATGGCTGTGCGAATCGGCTATACTCACATACGATTTTGAAAAGTTTAATGCCTCCGATATGCTGGGACTGTTCGCAAAATATAAGGTAACTACATTTTGCGCGCCGCCTACTATGTACCGCTTTTTCATCAAAGAAAACCTTGCGCAATATGATTTGTCCTCGCTAAAGCATGCAACTATCGCCGGCGAGGCGCTCAATCCCGAGGTGTTTCAACAATTTTACAACGCAACGGGACTCAAATTGATGGAAGGCTTTGGTCAGACCGAATCTACGCTTACAGTTGCCAATCTACGTGGTATGGAGCCCAAGCCCGGCTCAATGGGTAAGCCCAATCCTCAGTATCAGGTGGCAATTATGGTTGACGACCGTCCCGCAAAGGTGGGAGAGAACGGCGAAATAGTACTAAAAACCGATATTATTCCCGTAGGTCTGTACAAAGGCTATTACAGGGACGAGGCGCATACCGAATCAGTATGGCATGACGGATATTACCACACCGGCGATATCGCTTGGAAGGATGAGGACGGCTATTACTGGTATGTGGGCAGATGCGACGACCTTATCAAAAGCAGCGGCTACCGCATAGGCCCGTTCGAGATAGAAAGCGTTATTATGGAGCTGCCGTATGTGCTGGAGTGCGCCGTTACGGGTGTGCCTGACGAGACACGCGGTCAGATAGTCAAAGCAACGGTTGTGCTGACTAAGGGTACCGAGGCAACGGAGGAATTGAAAAAACAGCTTCAAGAATATGTCAAGACAAATACGGCGCCGTACAAATATCCAAGAATAGTAGAATTCGTAGATGCTTTGCCCAAGACAATAAGCGGCAAAATCCGCCGTGTGGAAATTAGAGGAGCCGAGAAAAAGCAATAGTTACCAATCTCGTAAGAATATCAGCAAAAAAACCGCCATTATAGGGCGGTTTTTGTTGTCACTCCTTGCGAAGGAAGTATTTTTGGATAACTCAAATCTTCTTGTTAGAGCGCATGAAACGCTATGGCGGCGAAATTTGCTTATTGAAGGACATTTAAGCAAATAAGCAAATGCTAACGCGGCTTGCAATTATTTGTTTTGTGTATCGTTGCCGCTATTTGCCGCTTTGACGGCGGCATTATTTGCGGCGGATATTTTTTTGTTGCGGCGCGCTTTGATAAATCTCACAAGGAAGAATATGCCTACAGCTATCGGTCCCAACACCACTACGAATGGGAATATTGCAGTAAGGGCGATGATAATCGCGGCGAAGAAGGCGCCCAACGCTTTCCAAGCGTTAATGAATATGGTATTAAGTCTTTCGCCGAAGGGCAGACTTGCCGCGATAGTGCCTTTTTGATACAGATATACTGTTACCTTGCTATACTCAATAAGGCTGTCATAGCTGTTGAGTTCTCCCTGCAATCTGCTTATTTCAAGGTCAATCTGGGACAGGCGGGTGTTGATTTGGATCATTTCGTTAATCGCTGCGGTGCTGTATAACTCATTTAGTCTTGTGCGCTCTGCTTCAAGCGAAGCGATTAGAGCCTCTTTGTTGGCATAATTAAGCGATATATCAGTTGCAGTCTTTGAGTATGACGCAACACGGCTGCCCTCGGATATCGCAGTGATGTATTCGTCGATTCTATCGGATTTTACACGCGCATCGAACCTTGCGTAGGAGGAGCTTACCGATTCGTAATCCATCCATTCATCGGCGTTAAGGGAGGATTTTATCAAATCTATTGTATCGGCAATGTTGTCAGCGTACAGGGTGGTGTTGGCCGAATATATTATTTTTCTTTCGGCTACTGCGCCCGTGGTATCTCCTTCGATGGCTTCGGAGTTGTAAGAACCGCTGTCCTCAAGCGAAAAGTCCATGTTCGCACTTTTGCACGCTGCAAGCGACAGCACTATTATCAGCGCAAGCGCTATAGCAAGCATTATTTTTCTTTTCATAAAACCTCCTTAGGCAATAGCTTTAGATTATTAAATTATACTACATATGTTATAAGTATTTGCGAAATAGTTCCAAAAAGTATTGGTATTTTTGAAATACTTTTATTAAAGACAATATGAGGGGCGCGCACAGTTAATACTTCTCCTCCACAAAAGAGCTGATACCGCCAAATAAAGCTGCTCCAAGCTCGCTTGATGACAAGTATATTTCGGGCTCCTTTAGCGTATAGCTGACAGCGCCTCCTGAATCCACCGAGAAGACAATATTATTGGTCTCAACAAACGGATCTGTAACCGCGACCGCGCATTCATCGGGCGCAATGTCGCGCAGATTAACATGCTTGGAGAGTATATCAAGCAGGGCTTTGATATCCGTAATGAGATACATTACATTTTTGTGCAATATGTGTCCGAACCCGTGCTCCTCGTTCTTTCTCACTGGTAAGTTGTAATAATATCCGTCCAGCGCTCTTATTGCTGATATATCTTTGTAGGACAGAGATGTCTCGATTATTTCCTCGTTGTCGTACATTGCATAGCCTATCGGGCACCCGTCCTTTTGAATAATTATGCACTTTCCGCCGCCTGCGTATGTCTCATTGATCTTGTCCTTGATATCGGCTTCACGGCGCAGCAGGAAAGAGTCGAACCCCCTTGTGTGCGCTTGGTACAGACTGTGGATTATCTTGCTGTCGCCGCTGCAGGCGTCGCTGTATGAGTATTCGCGGGAAGTAGTGTGCGCTATCTTGAGTTTTGCATTATAATTCATGGCAAAAAATCCGAATTGCTCGTAATATTCATGGCTAAAAGGATATAGGGCGATTATGGGTCGGCGCTCTGCTGCAACCGCGCTGATAAGCTGTCGGATAAGCCCTTTGCGGCGATGCTCGGGATAAGTGGCCGCCGCAACGATATAAGGCAAAGCTATTGTCTGCCCAAAGAGTGAGAGGGACTTGTCGATTACATAAAGACCGCTTGCGATATCTTGGTTGCGCTCGATACAATAGATGTTCGAATGCGCATATTTATTCTCGAAAAAGTAATCAATATACGACTCTGAATCGTTAAAGCAAGCGCGGTAAAGACGGCGCATTTTGTTTTTTATGGAAGTATCGGCATTTGAACACTTGAACATATGTAAATATTAGCATATTACGGGCATATTTTCAATACGGGCGCTGCGATATTTTTTTGAAGAGTGTGACGACGGATTGATCGGAAAATCTTGTATATTAATTATTGACTACAAATAAAATTTTAATGTTGAAAAATGCCGCTTTCTTGTGGTATAATTTGCGTATGCCGGTCACTAACACATAATTACGCGTTGAACGACCGGCGGTTTACCAATTCGCGCGCGGAGACAGATGAGAAGTTCGAAGACTATTACTATTGTGCTCATATCATTGCTGTTTATCCTTTTATTGACTGCGTGTCAGGCTACGATAATTCTAGCCGTCCCGCAGAATCTTTCTTTGCGCGGAAGTCTTCTTGAGTGGAGCGCGGTTCCCAATGCTTACTCCTACGAAGTATCCTTGGACGGAGAGCTTTTTTTGGTAAAAACGCCCTATTTCAATATCCCTGCCGAGGAGCCGGGCGAATATATGTTGAAGGTTAGAGCTGTCGGAGAAGGACAATTCCAAAGCTCTGACTTCAGCGAAGAGATTACCTTTGTCAAGGCTGAGGGAGGCGCTGTGGTTGACAGCCTTACAAGGCTTGCCACCCCGAGTATTACCGTTATCAACGGTCAAGGGGTAATGCAGTGGCGTACCATAACCGGAGCGATAGGTTACAGGATATACATAAATAACAGCGTGGCTCATATAATCAGCGGCGGCGCGGTTACAAGCTTTACCTTGAGCATAACCGAGGAGGGGAGCTACAGCGTACAGTTGCAGGCGATTGCGGACAGTACAAAAAACCTTGATTCCAACAAATCTTCATCCTATGGCTATATAATCAACAGCGACGGGAAGCCCCGTTTGCCCATGCTTTCTAAGCCATCGGTGAGCTACGATGCCGCGCGTAAGGCGTTGTATTGGTCAAGGAATCCTTTGGCAACAGGCTACGCCGTGAGTGCAAACGGTACCGACATCTCCGATGCCGAATACTCAATAGAGGGTAATACCGTATACTTTGGGCTAAGCCACAGTCAGGGCGTTAATGTGTACAGTGTCAAGTCGCTCGGCGACTATTCGGCGTACAGCGATTCGGTATACAGCAATGAGATAAGCTTTCCTTTAGAGGTAACGGCGCCTCCCGGAGCTTTGAGAATAGGGCTGCTTAGCGAGGGCGGCAGTGACAGACTCGCGGTTTTTTGGGACGATGTCGTGTACTCGGTAGGCTACATTGCGGAAATTTGCGGAGTGCAGTACAATACAACCAATACCTATTTTGAAATACCTTTGCTTGACGACGGCAAGTATATGGTTAAGGTGAGGTCGGCAGGCGACAGCGTGTATTATACATCCTCGCCCTACAGCGCCGAGATTGAGGTGGAAATTCGCGGTGGGCGTATTGTGCATGCGCTTGACATACCGAGCGAGGTGTTGTGGCTGCATAGACGGGTAGACTGGCCGCGCGTAACGGGCGCTACCGGTTACACTGTTGCGCTGACCAATGTCACATTGCAAACCGCTAGGGTCGAATCGGTAATTGCTGATAATTACTACATCTTTGCTCCCGAGGATAACAACATATACATTTTTTCAGTAAAAGCTAATGGTAACTTGCTTTTTGCAGACTCGAACTGGTCGGCGGAGATTCTTGTAAGACTTTCTGCTGCCAACAATTATCTTGATACCCCTGCGGACTTGACCTATACGGGTAGCAGGATAGAATGGCTTTCTGTACCCAATGCGGCGTCCTATTTGTTGCTTCTTAACGGTGTGGAAATATTCGTCGGCAGTCCGTACTATAATTGTGTTTTGGAGTCGGGAGCGCATATTGTCAAGGTCAAGGCGGTCAGCTCTAACTCTTCATACAAAGACTCGGTCTTTACAGAGGAGTTTCTTATAACGGTGCCTTTGCTTTTAGGCACACCGGTGATTGAGTTGTTCGGCAATATTCTGTATTATGACGCGGTAGAGTATGCCGAAAGCTACCGAATATTTGCAAACGGCGAATTGCTCGCCGATACTGTGTACAATCTTTATTTTGATTTGAGAAACGCAATAACAATCGACGGATACTATTACTTGGCGGTTCAGGCGATTGGCTCGGGTATTTTTGCTGATTCTCCACGCTCAAGGGAGATTGTGTATATTAAGACTGACGCGCCGACCGGCACAGCCGAAAAGCCCATTGAGATTAATACAGCAGCTGATTTTTTGGCGATAAAAAACGCTCCTGACGCATATTATACGATTAAAGCCAGCCTTTTGGACTTTGCAACGGCCGGTGAAAAGCTTGAATTGGAGCCTCTATTTAACGCCGGTATGCCTTTCCGAGGCGTAATAATCGGCAATGGGTGCGTAATAAAAAACATTGCGCTGAAAGAAAGTAACGGAGTGACAGGTCTCTTTGGGGCGCTTAACGGCGCAAGGATAGAGAGCCTTATTATTACAGATGTGGTGCTAGAAGGCACGCTCAGCGTAAAAAATGCGGGGATTATATGCTCGCAGATGACCAACAGCGTAATAAGATTTCTCAACATAATTGCAACCATAGACATCACTGCCGCCGCCAATGTGGGCATAGTAGCAGGCTCGGCGGCAGGCGAGATATCCGACTGTGACTTTTATGCGGATATAACCGTTAACGGCAACGGTATCGCGGCAGGCGTGGCGGCAGGCATTATGTACGGTACAATGAACCGTATAAGAATAAGGACCGAAGGCGGCAGAGGCGCGCTGATTGTCAACGGCAACGAAGCGAAACTGGGAGCCGCTTGCGGGATTATGTACGGCAGTGTTAATAGCGTCAGCGCCAATATTACTGTTGCGGCGGCAGGCAGTTCGGTTAATGCAGGCGGATTGTTCGGTCATGCTGAGAGCAACATAATTAACAGTTGGTTCTCGGGCGCGCTTTCGGTAAGCGGGGGCGGCACGGCATATGTCGGCGGATTGGCGGCTAACTTAGTCGGGACTGCTTCGGCCGTTACGGTGAGCGGCTCGGTTGCGTATAGCGGCGCAATATGCTTTGCAGGAGGCATATTCGGAAGAATCAGCGGTTCGGCTTCTTCGGTTGCTGTGTCAGGGCTTAGCATGCTCCTTATTGGAGATAGGGTAACTGCGGGCGGTGTGTTTGCTTCGGGCAATATTATTGCGCTAAGCGGCGCCGCGGTGAATGTTACTGCAATAGCGCAGGGCAGCGAGGTGTATCTCGGCGGAGTATCTGGAATCTCCTCAACCGCATTTGAAGGCGGTACGATAAATGCGGTCTTGACCGCTTCGGGCGGAAGCGTTACAGTCGGCGGAGTATCGGGCAAAAATACAGGTAACGCGATTGATATGACAGTAAATGCCGATATCACAGTGGACGGCAGCGGTTTTGCAGGAGGCGCGTTCGGCGAGTTGTACGGCAATACCGTGCTGGTAATGCAAGGACGATTGGAGGCAGCGGGCGAAGCGCTGACATTAGGCGGCGTTGCGGCATATTGCGAGGGTAGTATTACCGCTGATATAGGCTCGTCTGCCAACAGGTACAAAATCAGCGCGGCGGGCGATAATATTACCGCGGGCGGCGTGGCGGGAGTGCTTTTCGGTCTGGTACAGACTCAGGCTTTTGTCGAGATTGAAAACGGCAAGGCCTTAACAGGCGGCGTAGCGGCAATAGCCGAGGTAGAAGGTAATATCTCGGTAGATGCGCTGATAACTGCGTCTGACGGCGTTGCAGGCGGCGCATTCGCAATACTTGAGGGAGCGGTTACGGGTAGTGTCACAAGTCATTTGACCGTGAGCGGCAATGTGACGGCGGGCGGCGCTGTGGGCGAAAATTATGCCTTACTTACATTGAATGTTCAAAGCACGCTTATCGTTACCCAAGGAGAGAGTGTATTTGCCGGAGGCATAGCCGGCAGGGATGAGTACGGAATTAGCGGTACTGTAATGGCAACGCTTTTGCTCGAAATTGCCGGCGGCTATGCGGGCTTGGCGGTCGGTTACGGACTGGGCGAATATGAATTGGAAGCGTACGGCGATATGTCAGTGTCACAGAGCAGCGGCGAAAGTTATCTGTATGTTGGCGGTATTTGCGGTTATGCGCATAGCGTTAAGGGACTTTTTGACGGTATAATTGCGGCTGACGGGGCTAATCTGTATATTGGAGGCATAGCGGGCGAAGCGATATTGATTGATACGGCCGCAGTATCCGTATCAATAACAGCATCAGCATCAGCGAGGTTGTATGCCGGAAGTATTGCAGGTTATGCGGTCAATGCCAATAACTGCAATGCGGAGGGCAGTGTTATGACTCTTAACGCTCCGCTGTTGTATGCGGGCGTATTCGGCATAGTTGAACGAGTCGATAATACGGACGCAAGCAATATTACGATTAATGCTTCGGCGGCGGACACTCTATATATCGGGTTATTGGCGGGCAGAGCTGTCAGTATCTATAATTGCGCTGTCGGAGGCGCAGTTGACCGTGCAAGGATTGCTGTCCACGGAGATGCGCTCACTGCATTCATCGGTGGTGCCGCGGGCGAGATTGGTACGGGCGGTGTCTTGCAGGGAGTGAGCGTATATGTAAACATTGATGTTGATATCCAAGGCTATGCCTTTGTCGGCGGCATAAGCGGAAAGGGTGGAATATACGAAAAAAGCTTTGCGCAAGCGAATATAGAGTTGGTTGCGTCAGAGGCTCAAGTCGGCGGCATTGCGGCGCAGATCGTCAGCGCTTCTAACTGCTATTTTGCAGGTACAATCAACGCATATGCCGAAACGCTGATATCGGGTGGCTTTGTGGCATCGGGTGAGGCGGACGCTTATAACTGCTATGCAGTCGCCGATATTACGCTTGACGGCGCAAATGTGAAGGGAGGACTTTTCGCGGCGGATATTACAGGGTATATATCGTCAGCCTACACTACCGGGGCAATAATCAGCGAATCGGTTATAGAATCCACTGATTATTCTGCGGCTTTGCTTAGCAACGCCTACACGGATTCGCTTGCTATATGCGGCGCTAAGGTAGCTACAATAGCCGCGCTCGGATACGGCAGGACTGTCTACGTGGGCTTTGAAAACAACTGGGTGCTTGCGGCGGATTGCTATCCTATCCTTAAGGATATGGGCGGACAGTTGGTGCAGGCTGAGCTGGCTTTTGTTGAGTCATTTTTATTGCAATTTGACGGCGCAGTTAATGAATATCTGCCTTACAAGGCGGATGTCTCGGGTATATTTAATATGGTCACATGGGTATCGGATGATATCTCAAAAATCAGGATAATCAACGGGACTCTCTACCGTTATTCCTCCGGAGCGGTCAACCTCAAGGGCTATTTGAGCGGTGGAATCCAAGCTTTGAGCGTGAATGTTACGGTTACAGGGGAAAGTATTGACGGCGATGGCACAGAGATCAATCCATATGTGATTAACTCCATAAAATGGCTGCATTACCTTGAAGCGTATAAAAGCGCGTGTTTTGAAATTACAGAGGATATCGAGCTTTATTATTACGATATATTCCCTATTGGCGGCTATGCAGAGCCTTTCAGCGGGAAGTTAGAGGGTAACGGCAAGACAATCAGCGGATTGAAAATTAAGGGAGAATTCGAATATGCGGGCTTTTTCGGCTATTTAAGCGGCGCAGAAATCAGCAATATTCGGTTTGAAAATACGGTGTTAGATATTGTCGACTGCGGTTATGCCGGTATCTTGGCAGGTTACGCGGCTGAATCGGTTATCGTCAATGTTACCGCTCAGGGAGAATTGCGCGTTTCTAACGCGCTATCTGCCGGTGGTCTTATCGGCTCGGCTGCTGACAGTACTATAAACGCGGCGGGTTTTTATGGAACAATGCTGCTTAATTACTGCGACATCGCAGGCGGATTTATCGGAAGTATTGCAGGCAGCGTGATTTCGAGGGCTTACGCTAATGTAATGCTTAGCTCTGCCGGAGGACTTAACTACGGCGGATTAATAGGCGCTGTTGATTCGGGGAGCACGGTGAGCGCAAGCTACGCGGCAAGCAATGCGACACTCTCAGGCAGTGTGTTGATGGGGGGATTTGTATTCCATTCGGACGGTGAGATTGCAGAGTCGTACGCAGTTACCGAGACCAACGGCTTTGAGATAGGCGCATTCGCATATTTCAGCTACGGCATATTTGATAATTGCTATGCCATTGCGCCCACTTTCGGGGTGCATTTGCCTGTAGTCAGCGGCGCTGATACGGGTGTATCGCTAATGAGTCTGTCAAGCGTGGCGGGCGTTTTGTTCGAGTCACAAGCGGGCTGGGCGGTCGAGCCGACAGCCTTGCCGAGGCTTGAGGGAATAGCCGGTCAGGGCGCAATAGTACAGCCCTTTGCTGCTGTTCTTTCCATCGTTATAGCGGATTCGGACATTGTGGACATATCCAGATACATCGAGATTAGTACGGGCGTATTCGGCGCGGCAGAGGTCATGTCGAGCAATACGGATATCCTGTACTTTGACGCGCAAGGCTATGCGGTATTGCTTGCCAATGCCGCGGCATCCGAGCTTAATCTGTATTTTACCTTTGAGGGTGGCTTCATTATAAGCGTGGAAGTGATAATAGCCTTGACCCCCAACCCAGATTTTGCGGGAGGATATGGCAGTGAATTGTCCCCTTACAAGATTGCTACCGCAGAGGAGTTCGGTAAGATTTTCAATTACGGTTACGCATATTTTGAGTTGCAAAACAATATTCTGCTTGACCAGTCATACGTTAAAAATAATTTTGCCGCTTACCTAAACGGCAACGGCTATACCATTACCTTGAGCGGCAACAGCGGTATGTTCACCTATGCTACCGGACGGATATACAACTTGAAGATTAATGCAAATATTGTTGTTTCGGACACCCAATACGCATCTGTAATTGCCGAAATGGGCGAGTATCTTACAATAGAGGACATAGATATTGCCTACATAATTAACGCGCAGAATGTCAGCTATGCCGGAGGGCTGGTTGCTTATGCTAACAGAGTAAGTATCAGCGATATCCGCATGAATAATTGCGTGTTGGTTGCCGAGGGGACGGCTGTGACCGCCGGAGGAATTGCGGGCTATGCCGCAGGAAGCAGCTTGGCTGTGGATTTTGCTATAAGGGATATAACCGGAAGTATAGGCGTGTATGTGGAGAGCGTAAGCGGGTATGCAGGCGGAGTTGTGGGCAATAGCGAAATATCTATCGCGTACATTGATATTGTGGCGGCAGTGGAGCTCAACGGAATAGCCAATCTGTTCGCGGGCGGCGCGGCAGGAAGGATAACAGACGCATGCTACATGGTCTTTGTGGAGGACGGCATTATTACTGTTAATGCCTCCAAAGCCTCTGTGTTTGTCGGTGGAATTGCCGGCTATGCCGAGAGAATTGTGGAATGTTTTGTTAAAAGCTGCGAAATCGGCGTGGTGCTTACGCTGAATAATATGAATATATCCGCATCGCAATATGCGGCAACACTTGTACATCTTGGAGGAATAGCAGGCAGGGCAGGCTCTGCGGATACGGTTGCTGTAACCGATTCTGAGGTGAGTTTGTCTTTTTTGGCGGCTAATGTAACGAGTAATCATACCGCTATGTATCTGTACGCAGGAGGTGTGGTCGGCAGCGGCAACAGACTGAGCAACGCGTATTTTGACGCTTCCTTGTCGGTGTCGGCAAGCGGCAGTTATAATGAGGCGCTCAACTACTTTACCGTATATGCCGGTGGCATAACGGGCAGAGTATATTCCTCGACGCTTCTATCCGCTAAGGGAAGCCTAAGCATGTCAATATCCAATCTGGCTAAGGGCTATGCGGGCGGTTTGACAGGAGCAATCAGCGGCGAATACAGCGAATATAGCGCTCTAGCTTTTGCCGTGGCTAGAATTAGCATGAACTTGTCTTCGGGGGTCATATCCGGAGGCATAGCCGGATACTTCGATGCTGTGTATGTTGAAGAAGAATGTGAGGATTGCGAAGGCGATGACCACGACCACGACCACGAATTAGTCCTGTTATTGACGAATTGTTACTATGACAGCACATTGTACGAAGGGGAAATTTTTGGGGAGGGAGAACTGCAAGAGGACACATATCTCGATGTGGGCGCAAAAACAAGCGCAGAGATTACGGTATCCTCACTGTATCCTGAAAGTATCCTTATTGCAGAGATAGACGGCGTGGATTACTACGCCGATTGTTGGAACAGAGAAATTTGGATTGTCGAGGATACCAACACACCTTATATTGACGGGAGGCTGTTATGAAATTTAGGCAACTCGCATTGGTTTTTGCAATTTTTGCATTGATGTTGCTTTGCGGCGGCGCGGGCATATTGACTTCGACGGCTGAGGTCACGCCTGCCGATGTTACTATCGAATTGCGAAACTCGGGAGTGCTGCTCACGGGACAGAGCTATCAGCCGCAAAAAATCGGCGACACCGATTACTTTGAATTCGACTATATTGACGGTATGGCAATCTCTCTTAAGGGAACTTTCCCTTCCTCGCTCGGCACATACACGGGTACATCCATTAGAAAGGACGGCATGAGTTATCCTAATAATATCAATGCGGTGGGAGTGTATTCTCTTGTTGCGGTAGTTGATTATAACGATCAAGGCATACCCAAGACCGTAACAAAAAATGTGGTTATTACGGTTAGAAAAGCCACTTTGAATATCGTGTTTGATGTCACTGAAAGATATTTTAAGGATGCAGTTGGCGGCGCATCGGCGCATTACTCCAATAAGCCCTCAAGCGTGCAGAACAGCAGCCTAAAGTATACCTATTACGCAGATGAAGCGCTTACCGTACCTGTCGGGATACCTGAAAACGCCGGTACATATTATGTAAGAGCCTATTATGAGGACGTCAATAACCCTAATTACGAGGGACAAAATACCTCGGTGTTTACGATTAATCCTTCTGCGGCGGTTATAATTGCAGAGAGCGGAGAGGTCGCCTACAGCGGAGAAGAAATTGACCCGCGTCATAAACTTAGTGCCGATGTTGAGGGTGATATTATCGCGCCCCAATATTATGCCGAGGTGTTTTTGTCAGGCGTTTGGGTGCAGGGCAATGTAACCGATGCAGGTGAATATCAGGTGCGCTTCCGCTTCGCGGGGAGCCTTGCGAATTATGCTTCGCCCTACAGCAACGAATACACTCTGGTCGTACGCAAGGCGGACACCCATTTTGTTAAGGAGGATTTGACTTTCGAGTATTCGGGGGCTTCGGTTGACGCGTCTTCGCAGTTGGGTTCTAAGATTATATTTAAGAATGCTGACTACAATACGGAGATTATAAGCGGCTTCGGAGTATTGACATATACCTATTATAAGGACGGAGAGCCGATTGCGGCGCCGTCGGAGATCGGAGAATATGCGTTGCGCATAGAATTCGCAGGGACTGACAATTACAATGCCTCGGATTCGGGCATGATACCGCTGTCTATTGCGCGTAAGCGTATAGTCTTCGATATCGAGGGCAACTATGACCCGATTGAGGATACACTTACCGAACAATATACCGGCGAAGGCTTTGCTGTTATATACTATCTGCTTGACGCCGAGCTTAACGGAGTCAGTCAGGTCGTTGAGGAAGAGTCTGTAGATTACTATAGAATAATAGGCTCGGCATCGGGCGATACACATGTGTTGCTTGAAGAATTACCTGTTGTGCCCGGCGAATACCGTGTTGTTATTGAGGTAACGACCGCCCACTATTACGGTATCAAAGAATTAAAATTGATAATTGAAAAAATTACTTTGCCTGAATCAATAGCTTTGATGTACGGCGATTCAATCTTTGAGGGAGCCGCAATAATCTATAGCGCGGCGCCGGTAGAGTTTTTGCCCGTTGTGCCCGTAATATACGATATTAACGGCTTTGTAATTGAATTCGAAGGACGGGGCGCTACCAGTTACTCAAGGAAGGCGCAGGCGCCGCAGCATGCCGGCACATATACGATACATGTTGAGCTGGACAGCGATATATATTACGGCTCGTTGAGCGTGGATTTTACGATATCCAAGCGCATAATAACCGTGACCCCCAACGATGTGAGCGTGGTATACGGGGATAGGATATATATTGTGAGCGGAACACTTTTGTACCAGGCGGGCAATGTTACCGTGACCGGACTGGCTGACGGAGACACTGCTGCCAGTATTGTCAACTATATCCGCATAACGATAGGTGACAGCGCGCTTACCCAGACCAATGCTACGATATCGGTCGGCGAGTATTCGTTGAGGACGGCTTTGAGAACGGATATTACGCATCCGTCTTATATTATTGACGTTGACAACAGCGATGCCGGCGTACTTACCGTAACTAAGCGAAATTTGTTTGTCTCAATGAATGATATTGCGGTGATTGCAGGGCATAGTGTCGCGCCAACAATAAAAGAAATAACCAATTTTGCCTACTCCGATTCGCTGAGCAACGAGCTGAGAAATGCAATACAATGGGATTATTACGAGGGCGATTCGCTGCTTGACGCGCCGCCTGACCGCATCGGAACATACAGTATTGTCGCGAAAGGCGAGCTTGCTAATTACATCGTTAACTCAATTAACGGCACGCTGACACTGTGCAAAGCCAGTTTGGCCGACGGCAACTCTTTGCCATTCAGCGCGGAAGGGAAATTCGCGCCCTCGCAGACTCTTGAGGTAGTGTATGGCAGTGTGACCAATGCAATCAAACTAGCTGTGTCCGAAAAATTCGAGAAGCATCAGGCAGTGAGGGTAATCAATGTCACTCAAAAAGCGTCTACCGCAGACGGCTCGCGGCTGACGGTGTACATCGATGTATCCGATTTGGCAAAAAGCAGCAATTATAAGGTGCTTGCAAGATACGGCAATGCGTATACCGAAGTGGATTTTGTCTTGAATGGAAGCACTATCGAAATCAGCGAACTGCTTATGGCGGACTCATACATTGTGTGCGATGTCACGAGGATTGATGTGATGTGGTACATTTTGGCAGGAGCGATTGCGCTTGCCGTCCTGGTTATCGGCGGGACAATTTTCCGTATCTATTACACGGGCGGATTTAAGAAAAAACACAAAGAGAAGGGAAAAATTGTGCAAGTACAGTCCAAGGGGAAGAAGAGCAAGGACGATGAAGAACTCGAACAGCTGCTCCAAGACTTTGACGAGAGCAAGGTAGTGAGAGAGATGACGCCGGCTGAGCGCCTGGAAAAGAAGCGCAGGGAAGATAAATTCGAACAGTATAGGCTGAAGCTGCAGAGGCTGAGAGCATCCGGAGATAAGGCGCTTGAGGATTCGTTGATGGCGTCAGGTGTGAAGAATATTGACGACGAAATGATTATACAGCGCATGATTGAGGAGGACGAGACGCGCGCTCTCCGCCTTGAGGAAGAAGCCAGATTGGAGAAAGAGGCCGCCGAGCGCGCCAAAGAGAAGCCTAAGGCAGTAATTCTTCCAAAAAATACCGATTCGTACGAGCAAAAAAGCTTTGCTCCGAAGGCAAAAAACGATGACGACTTAGATGTTGATATTTAATAACCATTGGGAGAAAAGAGATGAATAAATGTGTAACAAACGAGGAAAAAATCAAAAAACAACGAGTAGTTGCGTATGTTGTGTTGGGTGCCATTACGGCAGCGTTGATGGTTGTTGCGACCCTTTTTGATATGGAAATCAACAACGCATTGTATATGCCTGCAAACTTTTTCGGGGTTGCGCTAGAGGTTGCGGGGGTTTCGCCTTTGTATCTGGTCATTGCCTTTGCCGGAGCGGTGTTTTTTGCGTATTCGAGGTTGTTTGCGAAGAGCGCTTTTAATAGCATTAGAATAATTGTTGCGGCAGTTGCCTGCTACGGCGGAGTAATAATGTTTTTTCACCATTTCACCAAAATTTGGTTTGACAGCAGTGTGGTCTATTATCTTGTAGCGGCCGCAGTTGCTGCTCCATTCACCGGAATTATCCTTTGGGGATTCACAAAAGTAAAGGAAAATGACCTCAAAAAACTTGCAATATTCGCTCTTTTTGCTCTTATCACAGTGGCTGTATCCATGTCGGTTATGCAGGGAGTTAAGACCTTGTGGGGAAGGGCAAGATACAGAGAAATGCTCAAACTTGACGACTTCGGCGCATTCACACCGTGGTATCAGCCCAATGAAATATCTATGCACGGAAGTCAGCAGTCATTCCCGTCCGGTCATACCGCTTCGGCAGGCGCGATAATGGTTATCGCGGCGTTGCCCGAGATATTCAGAAAGCTCAAAAAATACGAGTGGCTCTTGTTTACGGCGGCTTTGCTGTTTACGGCGGCGGTTGCGTTGTCAAGAATAATAGTGGGCGCGCATTTTCTTTCTGATGTGACTATCGGAATGGTTATACCGGTAGGCGCGTACGCAATAGTGAGAGCAATATTCTTTAAGAGGTGGAGCAGTGCAATTCAATCAATCGATAATTGATTATATTAAGGAAGGGCTGAAGGATGCGGCGGATATACCTTTGATGTCTTTTCAGGGTATATTTATCGCTAAAACACGGTTTTATAGCGATGTGGACAAGTTTGCAGGCTATCTGGCAGCGATTGGCGTCAAAAAAGGCGACAGTGTTGCGATATGCTTGCCCAACTTTCCAACCGCGGTGGTTGCATTCTATGCGATTAATAAGGTCGGCGCAGTAATCAGCGTCCTGCATCCATTAATGCCGGCGAAAGGGCTGGCAGAGGCGCTTGATAAGACAAAAACAAAAGTCTTGCTGTATTTTGACAGATTTTATTTCAAAAGCCGAGCTGAGCTGTTAGAGAAAAATATTAAGGTGATACTTGCGTCCGCAACGGATTATCTTAAAGGCATACAGCTTTTTGGTATGAATATCTACAACCGCCGCAATAACAGACTGCTATCAGAATTGGCTGAGTTTTGCGGGGAAAACCCTTCGGCTGAGCTGTATCGCGATATCATGAAAAAGCAATACGGCGACTATAGCCCCGTTGAAGTCAGCGGAGACGATGTGTGCCTGTATCTGCCTAGCGGAGGCACGACAGGCGTGCCAAAGACGATAGAAATAACCAATTACTCTCTCAATTCAATAGCGGCAAAAATAATTAAGCTGACCCGAGACGTCAGGGTTGGAGTTGATTCGATGCTGATGGTGCTGCCGATATTCCACGGCTTTGGAATAGGTGTGTGCATGCATACGATTTTGGCTCACGGTATGCGCGTTGTGCTGGTGCCTGCCTTTAACGCAAAGAGGATTAACAACATCATCCGCAGAGAGAAGGTGACACACTTGGCGGGTGTGCCGGCAATGTATGACAAACTGACCAAATGTTCTAACTTTGCCGGTTCTCATCTCAAAAATATTGTCAACGCATACTGCGGCGGAGATGTATTGTCCGAGGATATTAAGCAAAGATATGATGAGTATGTGGCTAATTGCGGCGGAAGCAGCCGCCTGTATCAGGGCTATGGGCTTGCCGAAGCGATATCAGTGTGCTCGTGCAACACATCGTACGGCGAGAAGGCGGGCTCAATCGGAAGACCGCTTGACGGCATCAGATTCAAGGCGGTTGACCCCAAGAACAATGATTTGGGCATCAACACCAAGGGAGAGCTGTGCATTGCGGGCGATATAATCATGAAAGGCTATTACGGAGAACTCCAAAGCGACTGCATAAGCGTGGACGAAGAAGGGGTGAGATGGCTTAATACCGGTGATTACGGCTATATTGACGAAGAGGGGTATATATATTTCGCAGGGAGAAAAAAGCGCATAATTATTGTATCCGGTATCAATGTATTCCCGTTCGAGATTGAGAGTGAGGTCAATAATCTCGATGAAGTAAGCTGTTCTTGCGCCGCCGCTGCAATAATTAATGGCAAGGTCGCAATACGGTTGTTTTTAGAGCTTAACGACGGGTATACACTTACCGACGAGCTGAAGGCAAAAATAATGCTTGCGCTAAGGAGCAAGTTTATGAAATATTCGATACCCAAGGAAATTATCGAGCAAAAACTGCCGCGGACTCCGATTGGCAAGATTGACTACAAAAAACTTAACGAAGAAATTTATACACAGTAAAACAAGTTGTTTCATCCTCTGCAACACATACAATATTAATACACAAATCGGTATATGTATCATATTCGGTGAGCAAAACCGCAATGAAATCAAAAAAGTGTCGCATTTTGTTTAACAAGTTGATATTGACACAGGTGTCAAAATAGTTTATAATTATTATATTATTCATCAATATAATACTTTGGAGTAGCTATGCAATCAAAACAGCTTGAAAAAATCAGGAAGAGGATTTTAAGAGAGTTTTCGGACAAGGTCAAAGTGGAAGATTACCGCGGATGCCTGCGCTTAACGGGAGAGCTGGATGATTGGGACAGCATTGTAAGGGCAGGTACGCTTGCAGTCAGCAAAGCGCATTTGGGAGTGCTCAACGATATTAAGCTTAAAGGATTCACGCCCAAGCTGCGCGTTCCCGGGATTGAGGACAAGCTTTTGGACGGTGCAAAGCCTGATGTGCTGATAATCGGCGCAGGTGTTGTCGGCTCGGCAATAGCTAGAGAGCTGTCAAGATACAAAATTGATATTTATCTTATTGATAAGGAAAACGATGTCGCAGTTGCCGCATCTTCGCGAAACGACGGCGATGTGCATGTCGGTATTGACCTTCATTCTAACCAGCAAAAGCATTATTATAATAGCCGCGGCAACGCAATGTTCGACAAGCTGTCAGAGGATTTGGACTTTGTCTTTCATCGAACCGGTCATGCGCTGCTTTTTTCTACCAAGTGGGAGACGATTGTGCTTCCTCCTTTGATGCGTCTTAAAGCATGGAGTCTAGGAATAAAGGGAACAAGATATCTTGCTCCTGACAAAATGAAGAAGTATGAGCCCGGAATACCTTCTTGGTGTGCCGGAGCTTTTTATATGCCTTCCGGCGGAGAGATTTCGCCGTACAAATTCACTGTCGCGCTTGCGGAGAACGCTGTCGCCAACGGGGTCAAGCTGTACCTTAACACAATGGTAAAGGGTATGAAAATCGATGGTGACAAGATAACTGCCGTGGAGACCAACAGAGGTACGCTCTATCCTAAGGTTGTAATTAATGCGGCGGGTGTCTTCTCTGATGTCATTGCGGAGATGGCAAATGACCGAACCTATACAATACATCCGCGCAAGGGCACCAATATTATATTGGACAAGAAGGTCAAGTGCTTTGCGGCAACCTCAATGAGCAAATCGCCCTTCGCAAAAGATAAGGAAATCGAGGCGGCAGACTCTAAGAAGCATACCAAAGGCGGCGGCGTGGCGCACACTGTAGACGACAATGTTTTGATAGGCCCCAATGCTGTCGAGACGCCTGAGAGAGAGGACTTCTCAACCGACAAGTCAAGCATTGACGAGGTGTTCAACAAGCACAAAAAAGTGGCGGAGAAGATGACTAGAGCGGATGTCATTACATACTATTCAGGCATACGCGCATCTACATATGAAGAAGATTTTGTAGTCCGCAAAGGGATATTTACCAAAAATGTTATTCAGGCAGGCGGTATACAGTCTCCCGGCTTGACCGCGGCGCCTGCTATTGCGGTGGATGTTGCGGCATGGACTGTGGAGCTGCTCGGCGGCGCTAAGGAAAATCTTGACTTCACTCCTCACCGCGTGGGAGTGCCCGAACTGAAGAAACTCACAGTCGAAGAAAGGGACAGATTGATAAAAAAGAATCCTGACTACGGAGTGATTATTTGCAGATGCGAGGAAATCAGCAAGGGCGAAATAATCGACGCGCTGTCTTCTCCAGTTGTAGTGCCCACGGTGGACGGTATCAAAAGAAGGGTCAGACCGGGCATGGGCAGATGTCAGGGAGGTTTTTGCTCGCCGCTTGTTATAGAGATAATTGCCGAAAAACTGGGTATTCCGGTTGAAGAAGTGAAGAAGTCCGGCACGCAGAGCGCTATTTTGTTTAGGGACACGAAGGAGGCCAGCCGTGAG